>CAVOEZ010000175.1:0-7667 GCA_963694355.1 Latescibacteria bacterium UBA2968
GGATCTACGAAAACATCCTCCGGGCCATCGATACTGGCATCGGTCGCAGCGCCTCCGTCTCCTGAGAATGCGCCGGTTCCGTCACCCACAACCGTACTGATTTCTCCGGTTTGACCATCTACCTTTCTGATGCGATTATTTTCAGTATCCGCAATAAACAGATTGTCGTCCGTGTCCACCACAATGGCGGAAGGCTCATTCAAACTGGCCTCAGTCGCTGCCAGGCCATCTACCGGTTCTTCGGTATCTCCATTCCCAACTACGGTCGTGATTACACCGGTTGCGTGGTCGATTCTGCGAACCCTGTTGTTGCCCGTATCCGCAATGTAGAGATTGCCATCACCATCCACGAACACATCCGTAGGCGCTGAAAGCCGTACCGACGCCCCACCCACCTCACCATCGCCTGAGAATCCGGCTTCCCCATCACCTGCGATCGTCACAATGTTGCCTTCGATCTCTTCCTCGAAAATCGATTTGGTGTGAAACAGGATCTCCTGGTCTTCCGATCTGTTTCCAGCAGGGTCAGAAACACCGGAAAGGGTGATCATATATTCGGATTCGTAGTCCAGAACATCATCGTCTCTCGGAGTCAGGGTCAAACGGGTATTGCTTTGACTCCACGAGGGGGTCCAGGAAAAGGTACGGGCTCCGGTTTGGATTCCAACCTGAACCGACCCCGTATCCACGATCTTGCTGAAAAGGATCTCCACGCCATTGCCCTGGATGAACAACGGATCAATGCCTCTGGCTCCGGATACAGGCCAGGAAGAAATTATTTCAGGAGGAATTTTGTCTGACGGTGGTATGAAAACACCCGAAGAAAGGAGCGTGGGTGCAACCACAAAAATCACCCTGCGAACCCGCGAATTTCCCGAATCCGATATATAAAGATGACCCGCACGATCACCGAAGATCCCTTCCGGAGCGTTCAAACTGGCACCGGTCGCGGGTCCTCTTTCACCAGAGAATCCAGGGGTTCCATCGCCCGCAATGGTCGAAATTATCCCGGATTCATTGACCTTTCTGATCCGGTTATTGCCTGTGTCAGAAATATACAGACTATTTCCATCGTCCGCAAATATGGACGCTGGCTTGTTCAGGCGAGCACTTACCGCAGGACCGCCATCTCCTTCGAACCCGGTAGTGCCCGTCCCTGCAACGGTTGTGATCCTTCCAGAGGCATCTATGCTGCGGATTCGGTTGTTGCCTGTATCACAGAGATAGATGCCACCTTTCCCATCCACAAAGACTGCTCCAGGGAGATTCAGACGGGCGGTCGTTGCCTCCCCATTGTCTCCCGAGAACCCTCCGGATGTCGCTCCAATACTTCCACTCCCGGCGATGGTCGTGATCACTCCCGTTCGGGTGGTCACTTTCCTGATCCGATGATTTTCCGTGTCGGCAATATAGATATTGCCGCCGGCATCCAGGCAAATGCCCGCTGGCGCATTCAGTCTGGCAGCAGTTGCCAGGCCCCCGTCACCGGAGAGCCCAGATCTGCCGCTTCCCACGACCGTGCTCACGATTCCGGTAACCGCATCTACCAACCGAATCCTGTGATTCCCCGTATCTGCAAAGTAGATATTTCCAACCCTGTCTGCCCAAACTGTGGATACCCCATTTAGAGCCACTTCGGGTCCCAGCCCACCATCGCCTGTATAACCTGCCTCACCGTTGCCGGCAAGGGTTCCGATTACCGCAGAAGTGGCATCCACGCGTCTCAGACGGTGGTTTCCGGCATCTGCGATATAAAGATTCCCGTTGGCGTCAAGAAATATCCCTTTGGGGCCATCGATAACCGCCTCAGTTGCTCTGGCCCCGTCACCGAAGAACCCGCCTTCATAGGATCCGGTTGGTCCACTCCCGGCAACAGTCGAAACCACACCAGACACATCCAGTTTGCGAATCCGGTTGTTCTCCCGATCTGCCACAAAGATATTGCCAGATCCATCCACAGAAACGCCGGCGGGAAACTCGAACTTGGCCTCGGCCACTGTTCCGCCATCACCCGCGAATCCCCTTCCACCCGCTCCAAGCACCGTCGTGATCGTGCCCGAACTGTCCACCTTGCGAATCCGATGATTGAGACGATCCACGATATAGAGATCCCGGTCATCAGAATAGAAAACGGATTCCGGGTTGTTCAGCCTGGAGTTGGCAGCCGGACCGCCATCACCCGAAGAGCTGGGGACCCCGTCCCCCGCGAAGGTAGAAATAGTGCCCTGAGCATTTACAATTCGGATGCGATGATTTTGTCGATCGGCAATGTAGAGGTTCCCGAAGGAATCACCGGTAACCCCGGAGGGTTCATTGAGACTTGCGTCCGTCGCAGGCCCCCCGTCACCCCCGTAGGCGCCCGTACCGTTCCCGCCACCGTGGTGATCCTTCCGGACAGGCCATCCACCTTGCGAACCCTGTTGTTTTGCGTATCCGCAATGTAGAGGTGACCGTCATCGTCCACAAAAGCAGCGGTCGGTCCGTTCAGACTTGAAGCAGTTGCTGGGCCTTCATCACCCGAAAAACCACCGGTTCCGTTTCCAGCCACTGTCCGGATGGTATCTGCTTCAATTACGCGAACCCTGTGGTTTCCGGAGTCAACGATATACAACACGTCGTGACGGGTCAGAAACAACCCGACTGGAGAACTCACCGTTGACCCTTTGGCTCGACCGTTGTCCCCCTCAAAACCCGCAGCCCCCGAACCCGCAACGGTTTCCACAATGCCTTCAGCCTTCACGATGCGAATGCGATGATTTCCCGTATCCGCAACATAGACGACACCTTCTCGGTCCACCGCCACACTCGCCGGCCCCCTTAAGCTAGCGATCGTCGCGGCGGCTCCGTCTCCAGCGCCGCCTCCGGCCACAGTCATGATATCGCCAACCGCAGCCGAGCAACTCTGGTGAAGGGGGCCTGCAAGGCCCAGGAGGAGCACAACTCCTCCGGTTCCGACCCACCTGCAGCAGCGTCCAATCAAAGTTGTCAGGTGTTCTTGCCTCAGCATCTGCTATCCTTTCTACCACCCGAACAGTTGGACTTCTATTGCCCTGAAGAAGCTAATACAGAAGCTTGGGCAATCCGTTCAAACCTTTCTTCCCAACAAAGTACCGGCCACTTTTCGTATCGCCTTTGCTGCCAATTTTGCCTCAGTCCTGGTATTGTGCTGTGTCACTCGGATCGCACAAACGGCCCTGTCGTAGGTTTGTGCGTTTGGGCACGCCTCAAGGGGAAAGGATCTTTTCTTGAGCCGCCCGGGTCTGTAACTGTTGAATGCATTTGGATTGTCGTGCAACGTTCTGAACACTTCCCATTCTACTACATAGCGCTGGGGAGTGGCAGATGCAGGAATCCCCTCAGCGGCCACCATCTTGCAAAACTCCTGAGCATTCAACCCAAGCACATCGGGATCCACGACAAACATGGCCCACCAGTAACTCGGCTTGGCTCCCTTCGGCTGCGGGTGAGGCACCACGCCGGGTATGCCCTGAATACCGGCTTCGAAAGACTCCCCAAATGCCTGCCTCTGTTGAATCCACTTGGGAACTCTCTTGAGCTGGGCCAAAGCGAGGGCCGCATTTACATCGCTCAACCGCACATTTAGTGCCGGGAATGCGGGTGTCTTTGGTGCGCCGGGAAACCGGGGATAGCACTTATCGGAAAACAACTCTGCCCTTTCCGCCATCTTCCGGCTGTTGGTCAAAATGAAACCGCCTTCACCGGATTTCATATGCTTGCTCTCATTGGTACTCCATGCGCCCAGTTGACCGAATGTACCCAGATATTTACCCTTGATCGACGCCAGGTGCGCCTGCGCACAATCTTCCATAACGATCAGGTCATGCGATCTGGCCAGTTTCATCACCGCCTTTATGTCCACCGCGTACCCTCCGTTGTGGACTGGCATAATCGCCTTCGTATGTGGGGTAATCCGGGAGGCCACCGAATCCACGTCCATAAGGAGACTGTTGGGTTGTACATCGGCGAAAACAGGTATGGCGTTGAGCTGAAAGATCCCGATTACGCTTCCGTAATCTGTAAGGGGACTCAGGATAACCTCGTCGCCTGCCCCTATTCCTGCGGCTGCTAGAGCCACGTGGATCGCAGTACTGCCTGAACTTGTCGGTATCGCGAATTTCATTCCATAGAGCTTCTTCAACCCCTCCCGGTACGCCATAACCGCTTTACCCCTGGCAAGGGGAAGTGCGGGCCCCGACAGCAACTTCTTGAGCGCGCTTATTTCTTCATTAAAATGAAACGGCCCATCTCCCCAGGGCTTGGTATTTACCGGTTTTCCACCCTTGATTGCGAGATCTGATTTTCTAGGTCCCATCGCCACAACGTCCTCCTTGAATTAAAAAAGGTCGGATCGCTCCGACCAGATGTTCAGTGTCACGTCACCCATCATTTCGATGCAAGGTCCAAAAGACGGCCCACTCGATTTTTAAACTGCGTATTTTTCCAGAATCTCACGATCGATCTCGATCCCGAGGCCAGGACTCTGGAGAATTGGTACGTACCCATCCACGGCCAGAATTGGTTCCAGAGCCAGTTCTGTTCTGAGTTTGTTCTCAGTCATATCGAATTCGAAGAGGGAAGGCACCGGGTTCAGCGCAGGTGGTGAATCCGGAATTGTGGCCTGCCAGTGAATCGTTGCCGCCAACCGAATGCTTGTGCCCCACATATGTGGCAGAAGCCTAACGTGATTTGCAGAAGCCATCGCAGCGATCTTCCGACATTCGCTGAAACCACCCGCCACACTGATGTCCGGCTGAATGATGTCTACGCCTCTCTCCTGGATCAATCCTCTGAATGCCCGGGATCCTCGGAGCATTTCCCCTCCGGCAATGGGAATTCCAAGTGATTTCCGGATCTCCCTGTAGCCAGCGACATCGTCCGTGGAAATGGGCTCTTCATACCAATAGGGGTCACAGTCCCGTATCCGCTTGCCAATATCGATCGCCGTAGAAGCATCGTATCCACAATTCGCATCGACGGCCAGATGCACGGAATCTCCTACGGCCTTCCGCACGGCGGCCACGTTGGTGGTATCGTATGCGACCCCGAATCCTATTTTCATCTTTACCGCGCCAAACCCCTGGTCCACATAGCTTTGTGCCTCATCCGAAAGGGCCTGAGTGATATTGGGTACATCCTTGTTGAAAAGCCCACTGGCATAGGCCGGAATCCTGTCTCGGAACGCGCCCCCCAGCAATTTGTAGATGGGTAAGTCCATAGACTTGCCCATAATGTCCCAAAGCGCGATATCCACCGCACTCATCGCGGCGATATCTCCCCAGCCCTTCTCCTGAAGATCCTGCCAGATCACTTCTATATCAAGTGGATCCCTGCCAATCAGATGCCTCTCCAGAGATTCCAGATTCGCTGCATGAAGTCCTTCGCCCCAGCCTGTGAGCCCGGAATCCGTAAGAATCTCGACCACGCCTGCAGACCTGGTCGTATTCCATACTTGCGAATTTGCGAACGGCTGTTCAAGCGGGTATCGCAGGTTATAGACTCGAACAGCACTGATCTTCATTCATGGACCTCAACAAATGGACTGAGATTAATGCGCCTGTTCCTTTTTTCTTTTCTTGTTGAATTCCACTGCTTTGGGAAACCGCTTCTGAATATGGGACATCAACCTGTCAATTCGACATTCACAAACAGAGCAAGGATACGGCAGTTCACCTGTTTCCCGGAACAGTTCCCCGTTCTTTAAGTGAAAATCGCCCTTCCTGTCTATGAACTGTCCCCAGAATCCGGCAGTATAATTGATCTCCGGGGCGATCACCATACTTTTCGTCCAGGCAGTTGGGAAAAGCGCCTGGAATCTGGGCATGGAATTCAACCAGGTGCTGCACCGTACATCCTTGACATCCGGTCGTCTGGATCGACACCCTCTGACCATCCTTAACAAAGACGCCGCGAAGGGGATCCGTAATTCGCTCAACGGCGATCGAGGTCGGTAAACATTCGAGATATGGAGATTAAGGGTTCCCTCTTCCCGTAAATCGTATGTCCAGCAATCGTAAGGCCGTTTCCTGGACTTTGTATCCTCCACCGTTTCCATCAGCAGGTGGGGCCACAGCATAGCCAAGCCTTCCGCCTCGAACCGTTGAGGCGGATCATCCTTTCGTCGTTCGTAAATCTCCGCAAGACGCGTCAGAATATCCGTCCATTCCGGGCCGACATCTCCCGCCGAAGGGTGATTTTTCCCATCGAAGAATGTTGTATTTCGATAGATATCTACTCTGCGGTTTACGATGTCCTCAAGACATTCATCCCCCGCTTGAACGGCATTTCGCACGTACCACAAGCTGAGCCGAATAAAGCCCTGAAGAAAGCTTTCGCGAATCGGGTCCATGCCAACCTTTGTAGGCGGGTGTCACCGGGAGGCGAACAAGATGGTCAATCGGCCGCGCCTTCCCTGATCAAGGTCTTGTCCTGAAATATTCAGCCCCTGCCAGGGAAGGTAAGTTCGGCCACGCCAGACTTGTCCAGTTCACCCTTCCCGAGTTCTATCATTCGGTCGAACTGTTTCTTGGTAGCTTTCGCGAGCGGCAAGTCCAGACCCGACTGGTCGGCAAGTGAAAGCGCAATTCCGGAGTCTTTGGATGCGTGTGCGGAGGAGAAATAGCATTCGTGATCCCTGGCAACCATATCTTCTCCATCGGTCTTCAGAACACGGGAATTGGCTCCGGTCTGCGAGAAAACCTCCTGAAGCGTCTGGAGATCGAGCCCAAGGGAAGATCCAAGCCCAAGACCTTCCGCAAGACCTGCAGTATTGATGTTCATCACCATATTCACCAGGGCCTTCACCTGAGCGGCCTGGCCTGCGCCTCCGATATATTTGAGGTCTTTACTCATTGCACCGAGGATCGGTTTGCACCGATCGAACACTTCCCTCTTGCCTCCACACATCAGATACAGCGTGCCTTCTCTGGCCTGCGTGATGCTGCTGGCCATGCAACCTTCCAGACTGCTCCCGCCTGCCTTTTCTGCAAGTGCCTCTACGTCCACGTGTACCTGAGGTGAAATCGTAGCACAATTTATGAACACTTTGCCAGAGGCACCCTGAAGCAGGCTGTCTCCATTTTCGGCAAATATTGACCGCATTGCCGCGTCATCGGTCACCACGGTAATGATATAGTCTGCTGCGGAAGTCACACCGGCCAGTGTCTCCGAAACCACCGCACCCAGTTCGGCGGCCAGGTTCGAAGCCAGGCCGGCATTGACATCAGAAACCACGGTAACAGAGAACCCCTCATCTTTCAAATGTCGTGCGATATTTGCACCCATACGCCCCACACCTACTACACCAATGCTGTAGTCCGAATTCCCCATCTCATCCTCCAGTAACTTGAAAGCGTTCAGCCATCTTCAAATCGCAAGCCCTGCTGAAGATCGCTGAACGCTTTGTACTGCCTGCCTTACAGACTGTTGTGAAACTCTGTCCAATCATCGATATTGTTGAGATTGACGGCGTCAAGAATCGATCCGTCATCATCCATTCCAGCAGCCGAAAGGATGGATTTGCGGGTGTCGTCATCGTGATTATAACCCCTGATCGCAGCATTGGAGGCATCGATCTCAGCCTGCGGAACGCTCCCGCCGCGCTGCTCCACGACCCAGTTCTCGAACTGGGTATAAGATGGAGAATTGGA
>CAVOEZ010000176.1:0-7666 GCA_963694355.1 Latescibacteria bacterium UBA2968
CCCACAATTTCAGAGTCGATCACGAGCGGAAGGCAAAGCAGCGAACCAATGGGGGAAGAACGGGCGGTGGGACTGAACTGAGCTCCGGGAAGATCGGGTAGTGCGATTGGACCCCCGTCGGTGTCCATTTCGGGGAATAACCTGACGACAGTCCCGGTGGATATATCTGGAATAGAAATGGGTTCCCCATGCTGGGCAACCCATCCTGCGACACCTTCACCAATACGAAATGTTCTACCTGTGGTACTGGCGGTATGATAGAAACTGCTTTCTGTGTCTCGCCGCCTTCAGCGTTAAATCACCAGTCTCCCTGTTCAGCAACATAA
Source organism: Latescibacteria bacterium UBA2968 (assembly GCA_963694355.1). GTDB lineage: Bacteria > Latescibacterota > UBA2968 > UBA2968. The sequence goes on from CAVOEZ010000176.1 coordinate 327, forward strand.
GAGAACAGTTTTCGGCCTTCGTTTCGTCGATTATAGTATCGATGATCACTTCGAAGACTTTTCTAACTTCGGTAGTGTATTTGAGCGACTCACCAATCCTGCGAACCACGGAAAGCTCTCGAACCTTTTCTTCGAAGCGCTGCGTGGTCTTCCCCAGTTCCTTGACGTAGAGATCGCGCTGCGCTACCGCGCGCTTTAGCTCTTCCTGGAATCGGGTGGTTTGTGAGGTTTCACTCATAGCCGGGTTCCTGACAACAAAGACCCAACACCGGGAACAGGGACAACCCCTATCCGCTCAGCTGATTGAAGAACTCGGTAATCTGATCTTTTTCGTGCCGGAGTTTCTCTTGCAGACTCTGAATTTGTTCGAGCGAGATCTTCAACTCCGATTGGACAAGGTCGCTCGGATCCGGAATATCTGATTCATAACACAGTCCGATACCCTCGCGCTTCGTAACGATATTGGCCAGGTGGACGATCAGGCTTTCCTTGAAAAACTCTTCCTCCGCCGCCATCGGATTATGATGTGTGGCAATTGGATTGACCAGCACCTCGGGAAATTTCCAACGCGCCGCAAGCCAGCCGCCCACTTCAGCATGGTCGATATCCAGAATGTCCGTCTCCGCATCCAGTGCAGAGCGCTCTTCCTCTACCATATCCTCAACGACTTCCTGATAGAGATCATTGAAGTAGGTATCCAGGATCACTTTGCCCAAATCGTGCAGCAGCCCCGCTACAAAAAATGTGCCGGTGTCACGAAAACCCAACTCTTTGGCCACTACTCTGGCTGCTGTTCCGCATCCGATGGAATGGACCCAGAATGCTTCCCGGTCAAAACTGACTTCCTGATCGGCCTGTTTCAAAGTTTCAAACACGGACACACTGAGTGCCAGACTTCTAACGGTATCGAATCCCAGTACCACCACAGCTTGTGGGATCGTGGTAATTCTTCTGGCGAATCCGTAGAATGCTGAGTTGGCCAAATTGAGAACCTTGGCTGAAACCGACATATCTTTGGAAACGATCTCCGCCAGCTCATTGGCGCTGGAGCCGCTGTCATCGGCAACCTCCAGCACCCTGCTGACAATCACTGGGAGGGTTGGCAAATTCTTGATATTCCGAATACCCAACCTGATGTCTTCTCGATCCATCTCTAGCTTCAAGTCTGATCCGGAAAATAACCACCAAGCCCAGCTTCAGTGGATAATGACAAACACCAGATTCAAAATAGCATAAAGGCTGGACCTGGGCTCAGTGGATCCAGCCTCAACTCTGAATTATTATGTAAAAGTGCGCCCACAGGGAATCGAACCCCGAACCTACTGATTAAGAGTCAGTTGCTCTGCCAGTTGAGCTATGGGCGCATAAATTAGCATCAACCGATATCCGTAAACTGTAACGGAAAAAACCTGGTTGAAAACCACTTTGAGAAGGAAAATCTAAAGAACGCCGGGGCCTTTGTCAAGGTCTTTGTCCAGCGCCAAACCCCCATTATACTAGCCTTTCTCGTTCTCATCGGAGGGCTCGAGAGCAGCCTCCAGATCTTTGTGTTTCTTCTCGAGCTTCTGCAACTCTGCATCCAGAGCCGCGCCCTCGCTCTCAGCTTCCTCCATCAGGCGTTCCACTTTCTCGATCTCCTCACCGTGCCGAGAACGCATATCCTCGATCTGTTGTATCTGAGGTCGGATCTGTTCGGCATGGCGATTATATTCCAGCAAGATCTGCAAAACAAAGAAGACGCAACCCAAAGTCAACACAATGAAGATCCAGTCCATTGAAAACCCAAGATCCATATTTCTTCACCCCTGATTCCGGATATATTCTCCGCCAGAGCCACCACGCTTTTTAAGAAGCCGAATTTCACCGATGACCATCCCCTTGTCCACCGCCTTGCACATATCGTAAATTGTGAGCAAGGAAACGCTTGTGGCTGTGAGGGCCTCCATTTCCACCCCCGTCCTGCCGGGAACTCGCACACAAACCTCTACAGAGATATGGTCATCCAGCACTTCGAAGGAAATATCCACACCCGTTATCCCTAGCGGGTGACACAGCGGGATCAGATCGGATGTTTTCTTTGCAGCCATTATTCCGGCGAGCCTGGCGGTTTCAAGCACATTTCCCTTGGGTAATTCGCCGCGGGAAACGAGATCGATCGTCTCCTTGCTGGTAAGGATCTGACCTGCTGCCACGGCTTCTCGAAATGTGACATCTTTGCTGGTCACATCCACCATTTGAACCGCGCCGTCGTCATCAATATGGGTCAACTTGTTCATGATTCGGGTTCGTCTCCAGCGTTTGAAAGATTACCATCCAGCAATCAACACGATCTCGACCTCAGACCCGGCATCCAGTCTCTGAGTTTCTGATTCTACCACGAAAAGGGAATTTGCACCAGCGAGTGAAAACAGGTCGGCCGATCCGTGGTGACCTACCCAACTGGTGTGCCACTGTCCTTTTTCCTGGACAGTTCTCGCAGGAACATACTGCTTTCTGCCCGGCACCTGTTCAAAATCGTCCCTTAAGAATCCTTTTACTTTCTGGTGATACAACTCACTGAACCCCTGCATCTTCCGGATCGCAGGATAAACAAGAAGCTCCAAACCAACTACCGAGGATACAGGATTTCCGGGCAGCCCGAAAATCAACTTCTCATTCCTGGTCCCGAAGGTCAATGGCTTTCCCGGTTTCATCTTGATTCGGTCGAATTGCACCGTCACACCGCAGGCCTTCATTGCACCTTGAACCAGATCGTACAAACCAGCCGAAACGCCGCCTGAAAGAAGGACAATATCACAATCCTTCAGGCCCCTGAAAATCACTTCCTGTAGGGCCCCAGGGTCATCGGCCACGATGCCCAGATACTTTGCCCGGGCGCCTGCGCTCACGATCTGGGCCGCCATGGAGTATCCGTTGCTGTTCCTGATTTGCCCAACTTTGGGTGCGTTATGGGGCTCAACGATTTCACTGCCTGTGGAAATAATGCCCACAATCGGCTGACGGTGAATCTTAACGTCTACCTTTCCAACCGCCGCAAGAATCCCTATTTCCGGAGGCCGGAGTCTGGAGCCGGAATTCAAAACTACGTGGCCCTTGCGCACATCCTCTCCCAAAGGCGCGATATTATTACTCGAGGGGTTGCTTGCCAATATGCTGACCTTCTTGCCTCCGGAATCCGTAGTGGTATCCTCAATCATCACAACGGTATCCGCGCCAGCGGGCACGGGTGCACCCGTCATGATTCTTGATGCTTTCCCGCTGGTCAAGTCCATCGTGGGCACTGAACCGGCGGGTATCTCTTCGATCACCTCCAGAACGACCGGACTGTCCTCACGGGCCCCATCTATGTCCGCTCCGATTACCGCATACCCGTCCATGGTAGCTTTGTGAAAAGGGGGCATATCGATATCTGAAACGACATCCTCAGCCAAAACTCTGCCCAGGGCGTCCACGAAACCTACCTGTTCACACGCGATCAGAGCGGTAGCTCCCATCACAAGATTAATCGCTTCTTCCATCGTGATCATGACACTTACCTGTCCTGAAACCAATATGTAACAACGTGTTGGATATGTCTGGACAATATAAATACAACTGAAGAAATTGTCACGAACCTTATCTCTGGCGTGAATCGGCCGTAGGCTGTATAAAACACGTCTTGGCATCTGCATCCTATCTACATAGATTACCCTCGAAACCTAGATCAAATATGAACTAACCCCTTGAGAGCCAAATTCTCAATTCAGGAGAGTCATCAGATGCCCAACAGCAAATGTAGTGCGATAATCACTGGCGCAGGGACAGGCATTGGTCAGGCCATCGCCCTCGCCTTTGCGGGAAGCGGCATCGATCTGGTTATTGCGGGACGAAGACAGGAGCCGCTTGAAGAAGTTGCAGCAGGCGCAAGAGAACTCGGCGTAAAGGTTTTACCAATACAATCCGATGTTACGGACAGGGAATCGACCCGGAAACTCGCGGAACGCGCGGTATCTGAATTTGGTAGAATCGACATTCTTGTAAACAATGCCGGGATCAACACCGTAAACCGAAACCTGAGAGATATTGCAGATGATGACTGGGACAGAGTCATTGGAATTAACCTGACCGGCGCCTTCAACATGTTCAGGGCAGTGATGGGACAAATGGAGCATCAGGGAGACGGCCTTGTGATCAACATCTCCTCGATGGCCGGCAAGAAGGCAGGCAGCATCGGAGGAACGGCTTACAGCGCATCAAAATTCGGAATGTCCAGTCTGAACCAATCCATAAATGCGGAATTCAGGGATTCGGGCTTGAGGGCAACTTGCATCTTTCCGGGTGAAGTAGACACGCCGATTCTCAATCTTCGTCCAAACCCGGTGTCCAGAGACAAGAGGTCTGCAGCACTCCATCCGGAAGACATTGCGGCGGCGGCACTAATGGTCGCTAACCTCCCCGATCGGGCGATTGTTGAAGAAATCACCATTTTCCCTCGGCGTGCGGTGGCAAAATAGGACGGGTAAGCCAATGCTGGGTGAACCCTTGGCCCGACCACGGGTTCAGGTTTTAAAATCCTTGTCTCCTCTGTAATATTTTGTTAGTTTAATATCTAACCTATAGCGATCTCATATATTTATGTAATTTTGATACCAGAGAAAGAGAAGAAGGGTGGAGTGGTTTGAAAACCGAAATTATCATCAATGTCGCATCTCACGAATCCCGGATTGCCATCCTGGAGGACGGAAAGCTTGTAGAAATACTTGTTGAATTCGCGGAAAATGAACGAATGGTAGGAAACATTTACAAGGGTACTGTTTCCGCCGTTCTTCCGGGTATGCAAGCCTCCTTCGTAGACATTGGCACAGAGAAAAGCGCGTTCCTCCACGCATCGGACATGCCCGGATCTCCTGGGTCGATGGTGGGTCTGGACGATGAGACCCTGGAGGAAGTCGATGTTCGCACAAACGCACGCGGGAAACCGGTGGTCGCAATTGAGGAACTCATTCAGAAAGGCCAGGAAGTTCTTGTACAGGTCAAGAAGGAACCCATAGGAACCAAAGGACCCCGTGTAACCGCCGTCCCCTCACTTGCGGGCAGATTCATGGTTCTGGTGCCCAATGGTGACAAAGTAGGTGTCTCCCGGAAAATCACAAACTGGTCAGAAAAACGCCGACTCAAGGAACTTGGTCGCGAAATAAAGCCCGACGGTTTCGGCATCATCGTTCGAACTGAGGCTTCTGGAAAGGGAGACCGGGAGCTCAAAAGGGATCTGAAGCAGCTGCTGGCAGCCTGGTCGCGTATTCAAAAACAATCTCAGAAAACCGATGGATCAGATCTGATTCATAGGGAAATGGGAATGACCTCCAGCATGATCCGCGACCTCTTTACGGATGACGTGGACCGGTTGATCGTTGACTCGAAACACGAATACAAACAAATACTGGCCTACCTGAAAACCACTTCGCCACACCTCCGGGACCGTGTTGAGTTTTATCGGGACAAGACACCGATATTTGACGCTTTTGGTGTCGAGGAAGAGATCGAAAAATGTTCCGAGAGAAAGGCCTGGCTCAGGGGTGGTGGATATCTGGTTCTGGATCATACGGAGGCATTGGTGGCAATCGATGTCAACAGCGGCCGGTATGTAGGAAGATCCAACCAGGAAGAAACGATCCTGAAAATAAATCTGGAAGCTGCGCGTGAAATCGCCCGCCAGTTGAGACTTCGTGACATAGGCGGTATCATCGTCATCGATTACATAGATATGATGCCACATCAGAACCGCAGGAAGGTTGAGGAAGAATTCCGACAGGCCATACGCAGGGACCGCTCCAGACCCAGAATATCTGATATCAGCGAATTCGGACTGATGGAAATGACCAGACAGCGCGTCCGACCAAGCTTGATGTTCACCTTCAGCGAGTCTTGCCCAATGTGTCAGGGTACGGGCAGAGTTGCCAGCAGGGAAACAACGCTTGCGAAAATTGAGAGATGGCTCAAGAGATCGCGTGCTGCTTCCGTGGAACGTCGCCTTACCGTTCACGTGCATCCCGAAGTCGGTGAGTTTATTCTCGAAAACCGCAAAGAGAGGCTGAAGCGACTTCGCCGTTCGACACACGTATGGCTGAATGTCGAAATGGATCCTGAGATACCGGGCGATACATACAGGATCTATTCCAGAAAGCGAAATGTAGACATTACAGACCAATTTAGAACTTGACAAAACTCCCTATTCTATTAATTTTTACTCTCTTGGCGCGTTTCAGTGAATATCCGAATCAGCGATTTAGAATATCAGGGAGATTGTTATGTATGCAGTTGTTGAAATTGCCGGCCAGCAGGTGAAAGTAGAGGAAGGCGATCGGGTGCGCGTCTCCCACATTGATGCAGCTGAAGGTGAGAAATTGACACTGGACCGTGTGCTGCTCGTCTCCAAAGATGGCGAAACCCAGGTGGGCGATCCACAGGTAGATGGTGCCGTTGTGGAAGCCAGCGTTATCGAGCACGGGAAAGGTGACAAGATCATTATATTCAAGATGAAACGCAGGAAGGGCTACAGACAGAGAAATGGCCACAGACAGCCCTATACGGATCTGCAGATAAATGGCATCGTGCCGGGTAACCCGTCATAGATCGCCTGCTCAGGAGAAACGGTTATGGCACATAAGAAAAGTGCAGGAACTTCTAGAAACGGGAGAGACAGCCAGGGACAGCGACTTGGCGTAAAGGCATATGGTGGAGAATTTGTCACCGCCGGGAGTATTATCATCCGTCAGCGCGGTACGAAAATCCACCCTGGAAGCAATGTAAAACGTGCCAAGGACGACTCCCTTTTCGCACTCATGGACGGCGTCGTAAAATTTGAACCCATGGGCAAGACCCGAAAAAAGGTAAGCATCTACGCCAAAGCGGGATAATATCTGGTGAAAATCGGAGTTGTAGGAGCAGGGAATGTAGGAGCAACCACCGCCCAACTGATAGCCGGAAAAGAACTGGCCAGGGAAGTGGTTCTTCTTGATGTGGCGGGGGGGATACCCCAGGGGAAGGGTCTGGATCTGGCCGAGTCTTCTCCCGTTGATCGATTCGATACCCACATCAACGGCACGAACGACATTGCCCTTCTGGCTGACAGCAACATCGTTGTGGTTACTGCAGGAATCGCGAGAAAGCCGGGGATGAGTCGAGATGACCTCCTCTCAACCAATGCAGACGTTGTTGGCTCAATCTGTGAAAAACTGAAAACGCTGGCCCCGAAGGCCATTGTAATAGTGGTTACCAATCCATTAGACACAATGGCCTATGTTGCGCTTAAGAGTACGGGTTTTCCTCCAGCCCGAGTCGTGGGAATGGCTGGCATACTC
>CAVOEZ010000177.1:0-7657 GCA_963694355.1 Latescibacteria bacterium UBA2968
ATTCTCACACCCGCTGCGGGCACCCCGTCCTCCGAAAATGTAACGGTTCCGGACACAACCTCCTGCGCCAGAGCTGCTGCCGGGCACAAAAATACGGAGAGCAGGAAGGTGCCGATGATTGTTCTCAATCTCATTTTACTCCTCCTGTGAACACAGAAGATCCCCGGCGGATCATCCTGCATACAGCACGCTGTTGAAATTATCTTATCTCTTATTGTAGTCAACACTGGCGATCCTCCCAGGCTCGGGCACATCTCGCGTAGGTTAACATAAACAGTTGGAAATCAATCTATAGGAATCACTCGTAGTCGACAAGGTCTGCAGGTTAAAAAGTTGGAAGTGATAAACTCAACCTGGAAGAGGGTTTAGAGGAGGCATTGGGAGAAAATATCCTGAAAACCTCACTATTCTACATATTCTTCATTGGGACCTAATTGGAACCACAACAAAACATGGGTTATACCAAAATGACGTAAACAGTCGAAGATGGATAGACGTCAAAAGGGGGACACTGACCGTGTCCCCCTTTCTTTAAGGCGTGGCGTTGGCATTCCATTCGTTGAGGTGGCATCCCGGTTCTTGCTGCTATTCCCGGATTACAAATGATACACTGCCCGGCGCCAGCGAGGCGAGAATGCCGATCCCACCAGTCACGTGAAATTTGGGCTCATCAAGGAATTGCGCGTCCTGATTGCTGGAAGCAAGGTAATCTGCATAGTTCGAATCAATGGCGTGCACGTGGAAGGAGTAGGTTCCGAAGTTCTGGAATTGCTGCCAGCCAAGAGTGGTGGAAGTTTCTTGAATAAATCCCCACTGGCCTGCCTGGTCCAGGCTGTCACGAACTGTCGCAAGGCTGTCCTGCAGCGCTCCGAAGCCTGTAGTATCGACAGTGCCTCCACCTCCACCAAATCTGCGAAACCGGCCAAGCTCTCCAAATTGCAGCTCAATGGGAATGGGGGCTTCAATAACTTCCAGCTTTCTCGTGGTCACATACCCGCCCTGCGTATCACCAATCCAAGAAGCGCTGAATTCGGTTCCATTGAATTGGAGGTCTGTTTCAGATGCTGTGAGCGTTGGCGGGTAAGGTACGGTGGTTTCAGCCTGGGCTGTGAGTTCGTCAGCAACAACGACGAGTGAATAGGTCTTTCCTGACTGAATGATCAGATTTGGGAGATGATAATGCCCTGGACTGTTGGGTACAGGCTGCAAGCTGAAAATCGCCCCATCGACTTCCATCGTAACGGATGCATTTGGAACTGCATTTTGTGCTCTTTCATACAACTCGTAGAGTGGGGCTGTTGTTGCCACGAATATGTCTGTAAGGGGACTCCCGGCAACCAGATAACCCTCGATATACAACGTTGGGGTGAATTCCACTTCCGAATCTGTGGGACTGCTGTCGCATCCGGCAATCAGGCTGAAGAGAAGTGCAGCGCACGGCAGCAAAACGGTAAGCCGTTTCATATTGGCGTTCCTCACAGTTTAAATTTGAATCCAATGCTGGGAAGGATGGGCTGAAGGAGTACGTCCTGGAACTGAATTTCCTCCTCATTGGCATCGTAGGATCGATACCAGATGTTCCGCCTGTTGTAGACGTTGAATATGCTCAAGACGAACTGGCTCTCAAATGAGCCGATCCTGAGGTCTTTAGTGAGCCCCAGATCCATTCGGTGGTAGGCGGGCAGCCGGAAGGCATTTTTCTCCGAGACGTGGACGTATGTGATGGATTGGCCACCGGGCTGGACGACTTCATATCGAGATTCGGGAATGGTATAGGCCTGTCCGGTTCCATAGACCCAGTTCGTATTGATGTTCCATCCGCGTCCGAGATCGTGGTTCAGGACGATCGACAAGTCGTGGCGCCGGTCATATTTAGGTGAGAAAGTCCTACCCTCGTTCAATTCCGCAAAGGTCTGGGTCGTTTTGCCCAGTGTATATCCGATCCATCCCTTGGTTCTTCCTTCCGTTCTTCGGAGCAGAAATTCTCCGCCGTATGCCTTGCCGGTTCCCTGCAAGAACAGGTCAGAGAGGGGGGTGCTTTCGTCCAGTCGTACCTGAGACTGGAATTCGACCAGGTTTTCGAGATCTTTGTAGTAGAATTCAGTATCGATCTCCCATCCGTCTGCAGGGGATATCAGGAATCCAAACGCGTTGTGAACCGCTCGGCCGGGTTTGAGGGTTTCGTCAACAGGAAGCCACATGTCGGTTGTGTAGGACGCCGCCTCCACAGAAATCAGGTTGATGTACTGGTGATAGATCCCCCAGCCGGCCTTGAATGAGATTCTGTCATTCAGTGTGAAACGGCCGGCTACGCGTGGTGAGATGCCTGTGTAGTTTCCTTTCTGGAAATGACTGAAGCGCACCCCCGGGACCATTTCCAGCCTTCCGAAGCGCAGAGACTGTTCCAGATACCCGGTTTCGTAACTGGAGATCGAATTGATTTCGGAACGTGTTGAATCGTTGAAGCCCTGCCAGTACGTGGCATCATAGCGGGTCAACTGAAAGCCCATCCGGGTGGTGTGATCCGTTGTCGCCAGGTAGTCCAGGTCAACTTTGAGACTCAGGTCGAGCATCTCGTTATTACGGTTGAGCCCGAATCCTCTTCGCGGTTGGGTCTCCTGATCCTGGTTGCTGGCGACGTCGAAATTAGACACGTAGCGACTCGCCGATAGCTGCACATTGCCCAGAAGTTTGTCCGTATAGACGTGCAGCCATTTGAGGCTTCCTACCTGGTTTCCCCAATCCATCGCCTGTTGACGCTCGGTATCGCCGAATGAGGGGAGCGTGAGGTCTAACTTGTCATGACCCAGGTATCCGCTGAAGGAGAATTTGTCAGTGGAGGAGGGGTCCATATTGATCTTGAAATTTGTGTCGTAAAAATTGTACCCCTGGTCGAAGCTACTCGTTGTGGCGCCGAAGTTGAATCGCGTGCCACCAAACCTGCGCCCGCCGCCAGGTCCACTCCCGCCCACCCCTGGCGTTCCACCCAACCCGGCTCCCGCCGCAGGCGCGGCTGTAATGGTTCCCGTGCGCGTGCTGAACATGTCATCAACAATGTGGTCGAACAGCGGGGAGTTGATGAGTTCCTGGTACGTTCTCCGTCCAGAAACCATCCAGGAGCCGTTGTCGCCCAGGGGGCCTTCTGCCGTTAAACCGGCGCTGATCATGTCCAGAGAGCTATGAACAGAAGTGTTTTTTCGATTCCCGTCGAGATTGGTGATGTCCAGGACGCTCGACAGACGGTCGCCGTATCTGGCGGGAAATGTGCCTTTGAGAAGAAGTACATTCTTGAGTGCATCCGGATTGAAGGTGCTGAAAAAGCCGAATAGATGATTCGGGTTGTAAACAACGACGCCGTCTAGAAGTATTAGATTCTGACCCGGTGTGCCGCCACGGACGTAGAGTCCAGCGGAGTTATCGCTGGCGGCCTGGACGCCCGGAAGAAGCTGAATACCTCTCATCAGATCAGGTTGACCTACCGTAGGTATTCGCGCTAATTCTGTTACCCGGGTACCAAAACTGCCAACCGGCGAAATATCGGTTGGGGCAACCCGTTTCCCCTCGGCTATGAGTTCCGCGCCTTCAAAGGTTACAGGATCCAGCTCGACCTCCGGCTCAGTAGTCAGGCCCGCCTTCACGTCTACCTGGAGTTGGTGGCTGTCGTACCCGATGTAGCTTATCGATAGGGTATGGGTACCGGTCGGGATCTTGCTGATGACAAAATATCCGTCGTTGTTACTGGCCGTCCCTATCGCTAGACTGTCGATGGTTACGTTGGCATTGGGCAGTGTTTCTCCGCTCAGCCCATCTCTTACATAGCCACGAATAGATCCAACTCGCTCGTCCGCAGCAAGGCCTGTGGAACAGACCCCGAAGAGATAGAGAATCATGAGTAGGTTCTTGATGGTCATTCTGTTTTCCTTTCGCCCCCCGGCTAACTTGAGACCTGCATATTGGACCGAATGTACCTGGAGATACCGGCGTTGACCGTTTAACAGGACGAAGAGGCTCCTGGCGCGCCCCTTCGTCCTGCTTTGATTCGATTGTTTTGAAACTCAAGGGTGCCCGAGTCCTCTCGCTAGAACCCCAGCCCAGGCGACCCTTGGCGTATTGGGATCCTCTCTTGACATCCGCACGAACAGTAGCTATTTATTCAGCGGATTTGTGGGAGCACTCCAATGCTTTACACACGATCCACCAAGGCCGTTAGCCCGTCCTCGCCAAGGCAGGGGTTAACGGCTTTACTATTTCGCTTTAGAATTGGACGGCAGCTGAACTTGTGCACACAGAAACTGCGAACCGATGGCACACCGGTGTGGGACGTCTCCCTCGAACAGGATAGAATGATCTGGATCGTCTCTCCATCGATCGCTCAAATGATTAGACCGCTGGGATCCGATTACCGTTCCATTCTGTCTGGTCACAACGGATCGGGACCAAAGCGTGACCACAAAAAAAGAGAGGGCTACGCAGTGAATGCGTAACCCTCTAATCTTATATGGTGGAGCTGAACAGGATCGAACTGTCGACCTCATGACTGCCAGTCATGCGCTCTCCCAGCTGAGCTACAGCCCCACCGCAATAACTAAAGTTAAAAGAAATCCGGGATTTCTGTCAAGTGAAAAGACTTTTTCGAGTGGGCAGAAAGGAGAGATCCGGTGTTCCTCCGTTCCCTTGACAATGTGATGACCTGGCCCAATATTGTTGGCCACCGATAAGTCCGAGAAGCCACCAGATCATTCCCATCAGAGTTGATGACAGGAATCCTCCAAATGATTGAAGAGCAACGTGATACACATCCCCTGCTTCCAGGGGTCCGAAGTAAGGAACTTTGGAACAAGGACTGGCCTCGTGTGCTGCACGACAAGCAGTTGACGGGTTTCTCGCCATTGAACTGCGGCATGGCAGAGGCGCCGGAGGTGTGGTCGTCGATCGAGACAGGTGGTGATCTGCAGTGGATCGAGGAAGTCACCTGCTCATCCGGCGAATCGCATCTGCTGATTGCGGATACAAGAATGCGAATGGTTTCCGCCCGTGGTGAAGTCAAGTGGGAAGGTGAGGCCACGGGCCAGCTCTGTTTCTTTGGTGATTTACGAGGAGATGGGAAGGACGCCTTGCTGATTGGCAGTGGACCTAATCTCTATCTCCTGGATGGAGAAACCGGGAAACTGATCTGGAGCCATCAATTCGAGCCGGCTTATGTCCAGGTGCGCGTGGCTGTCGGTAAGGTCTTAACAGATAGAGCGGGATTGGATGCCGTCGTATTCCTGGCGTACGGGGAGCAGGGCTGTTTGATCCATTTCGGTCCGGAAGCGGAGCCTGAGTTCATCTGGGATCGAACCGTGATCACTCCTGGTGATCATCCTGAACGGCATGATCACGGCTGCGATATCAAGCTGGATTTCAGTGATCCGGATCAACCCGTGATCTGGAACGTTCGCCATCACCGATGCCGAGGGCTGGATGCACGGACAGGCGAGACGTTGAGTGCGCTGGTGTATGAGATCGGTGACGGCCATCGCCGAAACTATGGGCCCTGGCACCTTTGCGAAGACAAAGACGGGCAGGCGATGATCTGTGTTGTTGGCCACGATGTGCAGACCCACGTCCACGCGATTCGGCTGAACAGGGAGGGACCTGGAGCGCTCATTTGGCAGCGTTACTATGGTGAACTTTATGTCGTTCCCGGGGTGGCCGTGCAGTGTATTGCCGTGGGAGATGTGGATGGTGACGGCGGCGCCGAGGTGGCCTATAACGTTCGTGACCCAGAGGCAGAGTTCCGCTCATTTTTCAGGATTCGGGATGTAGGTACAGGTGAGATCAAGTTTGAGCTGCCGGATCACTGGTGCCTGGGCAAGCTGGGTGTGTCAGCCTTTCTGCTGGTCTCCGCTCCCGATGGTGCAACACCGGCAGGGGGAGATACAGGTGTTTGGGCGCTTGGCGATGACGGTGAGCTGGGCCAGATCGGAATAATTCACGCTTCAAGCGTTTGGGGACCCACAACCGAACGGAGCCAAGATACTTTTGAATTCCTGATGAAGCAGGAAGAGGACGGGCAAGCACGCCTGACGCGATATCAGTTCGCCGATGGCGATCTGAAGCGATTGGACGAAACCGACGGAGAGCGCCTGCTGGAAGGCCCGATCCATGCGATTGTCGATTCGGAAGGTCTCTACCTGAATACTTGCGACGGCGGTTTGAGCGCCACGACATGGGATGGCACTCGGGAATGGACACTGGATCTCCAGGGTGGGAGTGACCCGGTAATCAGCGCAGCCGATCTGGACGGTGATGGGCGTGCAGAACTGGTCGCTGCCACTGCTGGAAATCGAGTCCGTGTGATTTCGCCGGGTGCACAGAAATCCAGGGAGCTCTGGTCACAGGACTTTCTGGGTGTCCGGTCCAGAATGGGACCCCTGGTATACGACCTGGAGGGCAATGGGCATCCGTGTCTGGTCACAACAGGGAGCAATGCAGCCGGCCAGATCCTGGTGCAAGCCTATCGCGGAGACGGGATCCAGATCTGGGAAACCGAGCTCGCAATTTCTACTGCACACACCGGTCTGGCGATGGCGTGGAACGCGGGTGAGTTTTTGCCGGGACCCAGGTCAGGCCTAGCGGTTTCGGTTAGAAACAGTCTCCGAACGGAAGAAGGAACTTATCTGCTGGATGGCTCAAATGGGGAGATCGTATGGTTTAAGGGTATCTATCAGGACGAAAAAGTATTCCGTCCATATGTTCCTCACGGTATTCCAAGTGCTTTCGATTTCGATGGGGACGGGTTGGATGAGGTTTTCATCGACATGTTGAGTTACATGGCTGTATTGAAAGGTGAGGATGGCGCGTTCGCATTCCACCGTCATACGCGGAATCTGGGAAAAGAAGACGCCCTGTCCGCAGGTGATCTCTACAACAGCTATGTGCCCGTGTTCAAAGAGGATGACGAATTACCGCACTGGTTCGTCCCTCTGGGTGGTTATGGGAGTTTCGGCCTTATGGGACCGGATCCACGGGAGGGTGTATGGATGGAGGATCTGGGATATGACGTGCCGATCCGGGCGGGGATGGTCGATGTGGATGGAGACGGAGTGATGGAGGTGGGGTATTCGGCGAGGCACGATCACACATTCAGGTGTCGCGACCTATGGACCGGTGAGGTTAAATGGGAGCTGGCGCTGCCGGAGGCGCCGGATGGCCCCGTGATCGCGGCGGATGTGGACGGTGATGGGAAGGGCGAATTTTTGACCGGAAAGTATTGTATAGGTACGGATGTGGATGGAGAGGGTGAGATTCGCTGGGAATCGCCGTGTCGATTTGGGTGGGCGGCGATCGCGGATTTCGATGGGGATGGAGTTGGAGAAATCGCGTGTGTGGATGGGGGGAAGATCAAGATTCTGAAGGGCAGGAATGAGGAGAGAGATGCGAGTAACATCTTATGATGGAAAAGTCGTGCGGAGTGAGGCGTTCGGAGTTCGGGGGAAGGCAGGAACGATGGGAATTGGTGATCGCCGGTTCTCGACCCTTCGATACGCAGCAAGCTGCTACTCAGGGCAGGCATGCTCGAACGGTCGGGAGTGAGTGCTGCGAGTGTAATTGAGCAATTGGAAAATTGCATCCATGGTGAGTTATGAAGATTGAATCACATGTCCAGATCGAG
>CAVOEZ010000178.1:0-7616 GCA_963694355.1 Latescibacteria bacterium UBA2968
GGGTCTGGCGCCGGTAGCGATAACGAATCCATCGCCAGTGATCTTTTCCATCACACCACCTAGCCGGGAAATCTCCACGGTATTTGCATCTACAAACGCTCCGCGGCCGTGAATCACGTCGACCAGGTTCCGTTCATAAAAGCCCTGCCTGAGGTCTACCTGCTGGGCAATCACGGATTCGGCAGATGTCAGCAGATCCTGGAATTTTGCCTCCCGGAATTTCCCCGTATCCACCAACTGCTGGATGGAGTGTCGGAGCGCCTTGCTGGGTATCGTGCCCCGGTGGGTACAGTTGCCGCCAACCTCCGGCAAATCATCTACCACGGCAACCGTTTTGCCTTCCTTGGTTGCCTTCATGGCCGCGCCCTCGCCGCCTGGCCCGCTGCCGATTACAATTACATCATATCTATCTGCCATACCCGTACCCGCTTTTCGAATGACGGTTGCCCGCGTGACGGATTACCGTGTCAATTGCCTGTACTTGATTCGGTGAGGCCGTTCGGCCTTGGCACCCAGTCGCATTTTGCGATTCGCCTCGTATTCCGAGTAATTCCCATCGAACCACACCACCTTGCTGTCTCCCTCGAATGCCAGAATATGTGTGGCGATCCGGTCCAGGAACCACCTGTCATGACTGATCACAACAGCGCAGCCGGCGAAACTCTCTAGAGCTTCTTCCAAAGCGCGCATGGTATTTACATCCAGATCGTTTGTCGGCTCATCCAGAAGCAGCACATTTGCGCCTTGCTTCAACATCATCGCAAGGTGTACCCGATTTCGTTCACCGCCTGAAATCATGTCCAACCGCTTTTGCTGATCCGGTCCCGAAAAGTTGAATCGCGCAACGTATGCGCGGGAATTCACTTCTCGGCCTCCCAGGTCGATCGTGTCGAGACCACCAGAAATGGCTTGCCAGATGCTCTGTTCTGGATTCAGCGCATCTCTGCTCTGCTCCACATAGGCCAGTTCCACCGAGTCACCTACTCGAATCGTGCCTTCATCCGGCTGTTCCTCCCCGGTGATCATCCGGAAAAGCGTGGTCTTGCCGGCGCCATTCGGACCAATAATTCCCACAATGCCACCGGGTGGCAGCGCGAATTCCATGTCCTCGACCAGAATGCGATCACTATAGACCTTTTTGACACCTTTCGCCTCGATGACCACATCACCCAGCCGGGGTCCGGGAGGAACGAAGATTTGTAATTCCTTCTCCCGCGAATCGATATCCTGGTTAAGCAGCGCCTCGTACGAATTGATCCTCGCCTTCCCCTTCGCCTGCCTGCCCTTGGGCGACATCCGGATCCATTCCAGTTCACGTTGCAAGGTCTTCTGGCGGTCGCCTGCTTCCTTGTCTTCCTGGGCCAAGCGCGCCTGCTTCTGTTCCAGCCAGGATGAATAGTTCCCTTTCCACGGAATCCCCCGACCCCGATCCAGTTCCAGGATCCATCCGGCCACGTTGTCCAGGAAATATCGGTCGTGTGTTACGGCAATCACGGTGCCCGAATAGCGCTGAAGGTGTTGTTCCAGCCACCCCACGGATTCGGCATCCAGATGGTTGGTGGGCTCATCCAGCAGAAGAATGTCGGGTGCCTGAAGCAGCAATTTGCAAAGGGCTACCCGTCGCCGTTCACCTCCAGACAGCACGTTTACTTGCACGTCGCCTTCGGGACACCGCAACGCATCCATCGCCATCTCCAGACGCGCATCCAGATCCCATGCGTTCTGGGCGTCGAGCTTCTCCTGAACCTCGCCCTGGCGCTCGATCAGCGTGTTCATTTCTTCATCGGACATCGGCTCGGCAAATTTCTCGTTGATGCGTTCATACTCTGCGAGCAGATCCACCACATCCTGAACACCCTGCTCAACCACCTCCCGAACGGTAATCGTCTCGTCCACAAGGGGTTCCTGTTCGAGGTACCCTACCGTGAATCCATCTGAAAGCACGGTCTCACCGTTGAATTCACGATCGACCCCAGCCAGAATACGAAGCAAGGAGCTTTTTCCGGAACCGTTCAAACCCAGCACGCCGATCTTGGCGCCGTAAAAATAGGAAAGGGAAATATTCTCGAGAATGGGTTTCTTGTCGTAGAATTTGCTCACCTTGATCATGGAATAGATAATCTTGTTTGGCTCGTTACTCATCTGCGTCAATCACCTCTTGGATTTGTGATAAAAGGCTCAAAATTGAGATCGATCCCCATCGAAGGACCGAACATAGAATATAGATAACTGAGGATATGGATCAAGGTTTCTTTGTGTTCCACCTGCCCATGGAAACGCAGCCCTTGCCCCTTAAAACCATCTCCCCTATCTTGTTTTTGTTATTTTGGGAAGTCCTGAGACCATCGATTCACGCACGGGCGTTGGAGATGAACACAATGCATAAGTACAAACAAAACAGGCACCGACTCGTGAATCGGTGCCTGTATTCAAATGCGATTTTTTCGCAAAGATTTTTAGAGTTAACCCTGTCCCCCGCCGGCCTTCCCTACATTCGCTGCCTGGAGCCCCTTGGGACCCTGGACGATATCGAATGTAACTTCTTCACCCTCAGCCAAAGACTTGAATCCCTCCGTCGTAATGGCAGAGAAATGTACGAAGACATCCTCGCCATCATCCTGCTCGATGAATCCAAAGCCTTTCGAGTCATTGAACCACTTCACGCGACCTTCAGCCACTTGCCTTTCACCACCTTTCAACTTTGGACCTCTGTACCAGCAAGCCCGAATTAAAAAAGGCAAGGATCTGAACTTCTGATCCTCGCCGCATTTTAAATCTAACTGCAAAGGAGACAGAAACTTCACCCTTCAATTCACAAGAAAATAACCCAATCTAATGCCCTTGTCAACTTTATTTCGCATTTTATTTTGTCAGATTCTCGTTGTTAACATCCGATGGATTTTCCATCTTGAAATTAAATTTAAACATATATTTATTAACATTTTATGAATGATCTGCGAATTTCGGAGTATCCTGTCTCAATCATATCCAGATTTGCTGGAGACATTTCGGGGTGGTTTCAATTGAAGTAATGCCCTTGGCAGGTCTCGGCTAATCGCTCTATCTGTTGGCTCGTATAAACAAGGTCCAAACGTGCGCAAAGCGTCTGTTCTCATGTTCATGATCCTCTTCATCCCGATCCGGGCGATCTCCTCTCAAGATCTCGAGACCCGTTTGCTCGAATCGCTCAGTGCCCTTTCCAGGCAGCCGTCACGCGTAACCGGCTACCCGGGGAACATTGCTGCGGCGAATTTGCTCACTCGGAAGCTGGATTCCATGGGGGTTCAGGAGATCCTCACCCACCGGTTCAAAACCCCTGTTCCCGTCGATCTTGGATTCCATCTCCAAACCCCAACCGACTCCATACAGATTTTTGGACTCTGGCCCAATCTGGTTCGAACGGTAACGCTGCCTCAAGGTGGGTTGGCCGGTGAACTCGTGGATGTTGGGTCAGGCACCCTCGACGAATCGAAGGGCATTCGCCTGAAAGATCGGATTGCCCTGATCGACTTCGACTCCGGACGAAACTGGCTGGATCTGTTCCATCTCGGGGTTCGTGCTGTCATTTTCAAGGGAGATCGTCCCATACACAGAGCCGAAGCGAATCAGAAATTCCTCGATGTACCTGCGAACCTGCCCCGGTTCTACGCAGTCGCCCGCGACACCTCGAAGATTTCGGCACTAGCAGAGTCCCATACCCTGGTCAAACTTGACGGCCGAATGCCCTGGGTAGACGCAGAGGGTCAGAATCTGATTGGAATCATCGAAGGAAGTCACCCCGATCTGAAGCGGGAGGCCGTAATCCTCAGTGCATATTACGATGCCATTTCACCCGTGCCCGCCCTCGCCCCGGGGGCAGAACAGGCTTGTGGTGCAGCGGCGCTTCTGGATCTGGCCGGCCAACTCCTGAACAATCCACCCGAACGAACGGTGATCCTGCTCTTCTCATCCGGCCACTTTCAAAACCTCGCTGGCATCAGGCACTTTGTGCCCCTGTTGCAGGAGTCACGGTCAAAGTCGGGACGGCCGCTGTCCCGGGAGGACAGCACGCTGGTCGAACGCCTTTCCAAATTTCAGATTCGCTTGTTCATAGGCCTGGACCTTTCCTCAGGAAGTCGCATTCTGGGCATTCAGAAGCCTCAATCTCCGTACCGGGTACCCCTGCTTGCGCCACCATTGACCACTTCGATCATGGATCTAGCCGCTGCGTATGAGGACTCTGCGCTCGGCTCGCAGCGCATCCTGGCGAACGGGCTAAAGCTGGATCTCAGTCGACAGAGCCTTGGCAGCCTGACCCACACCATACCGGTCGACGCCTCGGTGGCCGCAATCACTGGATGCCCGAGCCTCGCCTTCACCACCGTGAATGATTCTCGTCCCAATTTCGACTCTCCCGTGGACAGGGTTCAAAACATCTCGACCCATCGCCTCGCGCCCCAGGTCGCATTTCTGAATCATATCGTGCCCTTGCTGGTGGACCATCCCGATCTCGAATCATGGGCATGGGGCAATAATGTGTTCGGGAGCATCCACGGGGAAGTCGTCCATTTCGGACCGCGTAGTTATCTGCCCGATCAACCAACGCCTGGCGCCCTGGTCAGAGTCCGGCTGCGCAACCCCACGCTCTCCGGTGTAAGACCGGATTTTTGGGCAGTGGCCGATGATTCCGGCCGATTCGAGATACCGGGTGTCGAATCAGGCGTGATCTATGCACAGCCTGTCCGCTTGGAAGCCTACGGGATGGATACTGATTCAGGGAATGTGGCACACGCCCCCGATTGGGGAATCAACGGCGAACGTCGACTCCCCGGACGTGCGCTCACGGTACTGATGGACGATCTGGAGGAAGAGGTCCGCATTATCACTGCGCCTGTGGCAGGTGTCACTCTCTTCGAAACATTCGACCCACGCAACCTGATCACCCTGGAACAGGCAGAAGTGCTCGACGCCATCACCGGCTCGGAACCGCATACGTATGGTGGTTGCCTGCCGCTCACGCCACCTGAAATGGAAAAGTTCGGATACGTCAACCGTGTCCAAAGCGCAATAGCGCCCGTCACGGTTCTTTTCGTGCCGCCCGGATCTGGAATCAAAACCGTAATGTCAACAGGCACCTATGGTCTGGGGAAAAGGCTTCTGCTCCTGAACAGTACCACGGAAAATCCCGAAGGCATTGGGTATGATGTGCTGCCCGGAGAAGTATTGGCGCAAACGTCCTTTCGGGTAGCCAGAGACATGACCTTCCTGAATCAAAAGCGCATTTCAGGGCTCACACGCCACGGCGTCAGAAACAGGAGACTTGAATTCTTCCACGCCGGCGCCAGAACCAAACTCGATTCGGCTGAACTGGCCGACCTTGAACTCGACCACCGAACTTTTCTCGATGCATCTCGCAAGTCCTGGTCCTATGCCGCAGCCGCGTACCGCGACATCGGTCGAACCCAGTCGGACGTCATCCAGGGAGCCCTCTTCCTGCTTGCATCCCTTGTTCCGTTTGCCCATTTCATGGAGCGACTGATCTTCGGTTTTCCGGACCTGCGCCGTCAAGTCCTGGGCTACTTCGGTTTTTTTGCGGCAGCTTTCCTCGCCCTCAGATACTTGCACCCTGCCTTCGAGCTGTCCATCTCCCCTGCCATCATCCTCCTGGGCTTTATCATCCTCTCGCTTGGGACACTTGTTACAGCTCTGGGAATCTCGCGGCTCAACCGAGAACTGCAGCAGCTGGCAGAAGGGCATCGCGCAAGGGGGCGCGCCGGTCTTCATCGCGGAGGCGCCGTACTGACCTCCATTTCCGTGGGCCTCGCACATCTCCGCCGCCGTCCCGTTCGCACTGGACTCACCTGCGGCACCCTTGTGCTCTTGACCTTTTCTGTCCTGTCATTCACATCCATCAGGTCTTCGCTCCGTACCAATATGGTGGAAGTGGATGGACGTGCATCCTACGATGGGATACTTCTGCGCCACCCGGGTTGGAAGACTATGGAGCAGACCGCATATCGGACGCTCGCGGACAGGTTCGGCGCGGAGAGGACCGCACCCAGGGCGTGGCTGTCGGTTTCTTCTCTGGCCTCCAGCTTTCGGGTAGAACGGGCGGATGCATCAATAGTGTCCACAGGTATTCTGGGAATTTCCGGCCTATCTGCTCAGGAATCCAGGATCACCGCACCACAGAAGGATCTCCTTGCAGGACGCTGGCTGCTCCCGGATGAGACCGATGCCTGCCTCCTCCCGACCGGAATCGCCGATTCACTTCATATACATCCAGAAGCACTTGATAATGTATCTGTCAGGATCTTCGGTGAATCGTTTCGGGTGGTAGGAATCTTGAGCCCCACGGCGCTGGACCGCCAGGATCTGAATGGCGAATCTGTGACCCCGCTCGATCCGGAAGCGCAGCAGCCCGAAGAAGCCCGGACCAGTACAATGGCGGGTGGACAACCCACCTATTTCGCCCATCTCCCCGCAAAAAGCACGGTCGTGTTACCTTACGATGCGGTCATGCGATGGGAGCGCGCAAAACTGGTATCCATTGCCGTTGCCTTTGAAGATCCCGAAAGGGAACTCGCAGAACTCGTGGAAACCCTGGATCTCAATCTCTTTGCCGGACTGAACGGACGACGATACCTTGTAAATACCGTCGGAATATCCTCGGTAGCCGGTGCCTCGGACCTCATCGTCCCGATCGGGATTGCCGCATTGATCGTCTTGAACACAATGCTCGGCTCGGTATACGAACGTACTCGGGAAATAGGCACCCTCAACGCCATAGGTCTGGCGCCGGGTCACGTCAGCGGCCTGTTTATGGCCGAAGCATGCGCCTGTGCGGTCGTTGGCGGCGTCCTGGGATATTTAATGGGCCAGGCGGTAGCCCAAACAGTGGGTCATTGGGGTCTCCTGCCCGGCCTCGAGCTAAATTTCTCCTCCCTCTCAGCGGTGTTCACCCTGGGATTGATCATGGCAGTCGTACTCCTGTCCGCCATTTACCCTTCCAGGCAAGCCGCCCGGGTATGCACGCCCGGAATAGAGCGCCGATGGTCTCCGCCGTCTCCCCGCGGCGATCTCCTCGAAATGGTGCTCCCATTTACACTTGTCGAATCCGACGCCTCAGGAATGGCCGCCTTTCTCGCTGAATTCTGGGAGATCCACCAGGAGCAATCGATCGGGGCAGGCTTCTATGTGGAATCCGTGAAAGTCGTGAAGTCCCGGGATGGCCTGATGCTCACAGGACGCGTCTGGCTGGCACCGTTTGATCAGGGTGTGGTCCAGGACGTGCGTGTGGAAATGAAACAGAAGCCGGGAGATCGGTACTTCGACATGATGGCCGTCTTGATGAGAAATTCGGGGGATTACGAAACCTGGCGGCGAGTTTGCAGGACCTTCCTGGATGATCTCAGAAAGCAATTCCTGCTCTGGCGTACGCTGAATGAGGCGGATCGCAGGTTCTATGCTGAAGACCTGGACCGCTGGGTAAAGGACTAACCTTGAAAAACACGGTTGATGGAATGACGATATGATCGGAGATGCACCTTGAACAGGGAAACACGCCCAGACGCGGAACTGGATGCCTATCGCAAGCTCATGGAGCCACCGGAGACTTTCGAGGAGGGGTTCACATC
>CAVOEZ010000179.1:0-7616 GCA_963694355.1 Latescibacteria bacterium UBA2968
TGGCCGCTTCGATCATGATGACACGCTTGCGCTTGTAGGGTCCACCCTCATCTGTCCGGTGGTATCCACATTCGCGATATTGCTAGCAATCGCATTCAGTTTGCGGCGCTGGGCTGAAAGGCCCGTCGCGCTGACATCGAACCCATCGAAGATGCCGTTGCGGTTTGGAGAATAACCGGAAGCGGAACGTGCAAGTGTTGTGCTTTGAGTAACTGGCATTGTATTTCCATCCTGTAGAAATTGTTAATGCTGATCTTCTCTGTTTCACTTCTGGTCTACGCAATCCTTGTGCCAAACCATAAATTATCACCTAAATCGTTTAAAATCAACGAAAACCGAATCTTCCTGCTGTTTCCTGTTTCAGCTCCTGTGCGGAACTTACTGGTCAATCCTGGGAAATTTCGTCCGTCTCTGCGGTTTTGAGCTCTATGAGGGTGACTTCTGCAGGCGCACCGTAACGAAATGGTGCGAGTGTGAGACCAAGACCATTGTTGACACTCAGGAGCATCCTTCCTGAGCGATAGAAGCCCGTCAGGAATTGCGTTTCCGTGCGCACCGGAGTCAATGTCCAACCGAAGTAACCCACAACGATTTGTCCCCCGTGCGTGTGTCCCGCCACCGTCAGATCATATCCCCGCTGGTCTGCTCTTTCCACGACATCTTCTGTGGGCTGATGGGTGAGCAATATCGATACCGCGGCATCCGGCTTCTCGCTCATAAAGGCCCCCAGGTCGGGACGATCGCTATAGGCGTTTGTCAGCACGGAAAGATCGAGGTCTTCGCCATCCACCTCCAGCAGGACGTGTTCGGTGTGCGCCGTACGAATCCCGTTGCGGCGGAGGCTCTCAATCACCTGATCCGCGTCGGACCAAATGTCGTGATCTCCCAGGCAGGCGTAGACACCCAAACGAGCCTTCAGTTGACCGAGCGTCACAGCGCCTTCTTCGATAAAGTCTGTGCCGCTCGTAACGAGGTCTCCGCTGAAGAGCACGAGATCTGGAGCGAGACTGTTTGCGGCTTCCACATACCGTTCCTGGCGATCGGGCGTAGTTCGTGGATCGGCTTGCAGGTCGCTGACGTGAACAATTCTCAGCCCTTCGAGGCGGGCGGGCAGACCTTCGATGGCGAGGACTGCGGAATTTATTTTTACCTGGCTCGTGTCGGAGAAGATTCTGTAGACAACGAATCCCGTTGTAGCAATCAGTGCCGTCAATACAAGAATGGGTTCCGCAGCGCTCCAGGCGGTCCAGTTCGTTCGCACAAGGGTTTGTGAAAACCTGACCAGATCAAGGAGGAGCAACAAGGGTGCTGCCTGGGCGAAGATGATCGCGCCTGTCCAGAACGGATATACGAGTACCCAGTCGGTCAGAGACCTGTGGTTGGTGAGTATCCTGGCAAGTCGCGTCAGGCCGAGGAAGTAGGTTGTCATTAGGAGAAATGGGAATAGACACCACCAGCCCGCCAGGGCAATTGCGGCCCACCGCACCCAGAATGTGGGGGCGATGCGGATTCCTGCGGCGATCGCCTTCCAACCTGTGTAGAGAGAGAAAGGTGCGGCGATTGCGAAGACGAAGAGGGTCATTCTAATGGTCCAGGGCATTCTCGTGGTCCTTGTCTATGGATGTTGATATGAAATTGTGTTCGGAAATATAATTTTTTGGTTCTACAATACTTGAAGAATAAATGAGCCTCTGGGCCGAGTACCAAAACCATTCTCCGTTTCTCTCTTGACCACGGAGAAGTTCAGCAATACTTTTTTAACCGTTGGCTCCTTTGGTTGAGGGATACAGTTTTTTGAGGACTGCATCCAAGTTAACCCGGGAGCCTTTGCTATTTCAACTATGATTGGGATAATTCCCACGTTACAAATCAAGGATTTAGTGACGAAAACTTATTCTGATGGATTTCCTATCAAAACATCCCCGGGCACCTTTCCACGAGCGGTCTGATGGCGCCAATGTGATGCCAGACAAATCACGACACGATATTCACCATCCGTACTCGGATGATCAAGTGAGTCGAATGGGAAGAAGGGTACAGCATGAAGACACTGAGTGTTAAGGACGTCGAATCCTTCAAGGAACAGGGATACCTGCTCGTGCGAGGCGTGTTCAATCAAGAAGAGGTCACGCGCCTGCGTGAAGGGTTTAACTACATACTTGAACTGGCTGCCCGGACGAATCTGCCGGAAAACGTGCTTCAGGGCAAAGGTGGTGAGGTACACATTCATCTTCAGACACCACAATCTGCGCTGGGACCAGAAGTTGTACAGTATCTCAGGAAAGTGCAATGGCCTTCCCTAGTTCATCCTGCGTTCGAGGAAACTCGGAACAATGCGAAATTCCCGGCCTTACTGGAACCGTTGGTCGGAACCTCTCTAAAACAGTACATCAATCAGATCAATTTCAAGATGCCGAGAGGAGACATTGCGTTTCCATGGCATCAAGATACACGACCGACACCTGCGTTCCGCGATCAGATAAACAACTATGTTCAGACCATTATCGCGGTAGATAAGGCGACGGTCTCAAACGGGTGTGTGCACATTGTTCCTGGTAGTCACAAGCTCGGAAATTTGAAGGCGAAACGGTATGCGAAGGGACAGATTGAAGACCAGGTGGATGTGTCTACGGCTGTCCCCTGTGAGGCAATGCCGGGCGATGTGATACTGTTTACATCCTATACGGTGCACGGCTCGAAACAGAACGCGACGGACAAGCCTCGGAGATCGTATATCAATGGATTTGTTCGTGCGTCGTCGTGTGATATTGGAAAGTGGGCATTTCTGGAAGGAAAGCCTGTGCCAATCACAAGTGACCACGACTATCATGAGATTCGCTGGACACAATAGGCCGTATCTCTCCGGTGGGAGCGTCGCTGCGCCCCCGATCTTCGGAATTCCAGGAAAGGGTGCGTGAGCAAAAGGTGGGCGGTAAACTGGTTGGGAGGAATTGGGTAGAACCATAGATTAAAGTTTATCATCAGACGCTGAGTCAAGGTTTCTTAAAACGTATTCATTTGGTAAACCAATGCATTGGGATTGGGAGGATTAGGACATGACGACAATTGCCATTTATGGTGCTGCGGGCAGTATGGGAACAAAAGCCTACAAGGCCTTGGACCAGGATCCGGACTGTGCAGTGCTCTATGTGGAATCGGGAGACAAGGGTGAAGACCTACTCCGCGAGAGAGGTCTGGAACCGACGGGATGTGAAGCCGCTGCCGAGCAAGCCGATGTAGTCATCCTGGCTGTACCGGACACACTCATCGGCGACTTGAGCCACCAGATCGTTCCTTTGATGAAACGCGGTTCAATGCTTATGGGGCTCGACCCTGCCGCAGCCTATGCGGGCCGACTCCCCGACCGGGAGGACATTACGCACTTTGTCACTCATCCCGCTCATCCACCCATATTTAACGATGAAGAAGACCCCGAGCTCAGGCGAGATTTCTTCGGAGGTCAGGCCAGGCAAACCATCGTCAATGCGCTCGTACAGGGCCCTGAGGAGGACTATGCCCGAGGAGAGCAGATCGCCCAAAAACTCTTTGGCCCCATCCTTCGTTCGCATCGTGTCAGCATCGAGCAGATGGCCATCCTGGAGCCGGTTCTTACGGAAACCGTGTGCGCAACCTGCCTCACCATCGTCCGAGAAGCAATGGACGAGGCGATCGACCGGGGCGTGCCTGCCGAAGCTGCCAGGGACTTCCTGATGGGTCACCTTAATGTAGAACTGGCCATTCTCTTCGACGAAATCGAATGGGACTTTTCCCAAGGGGCAAAGGATGCGATCGCTGAGGCCAAGTCACAGTTGTTCCGCTCGGATTGGAAAAAGGTGTTCGAACCGGAGGAACTGCTGAAAAGCACACGACAGATTACAGAAGGACCAAATGCATGACGGATTCAGTAGACAACGATAGGGTTCGGGCGACGTACCTGATCGAAACGGCCCAGGACCCGGCGAAGGCTGCCGAAGTGTTGGCCGGCGAGCAATCGAGTGGCACCTTTGTTGCCGTTCCTGGCGAGACGGCGGAGCTTCGCGAACGTTTCCGTGCGCGTGTCGAATCGGTTGAATCGCTTGGGCAGTTGCCCGCACCCAGCCTGCCCGGCGCCGTTATACCCGAAGGTGCGACCATCCAGCAGGCGCGAGTGGTAGTCTCGTTCTCGTTGGAGAACATGGGCACGAATTTACCGACGCTCTTCTCCACCGTTGCCGGCAATCTGTTCGAATTGCGCGAGTTCTCCGGTCTTAGGCTGCTCGACGTGGATTTTCCCCAGGCCTTCGCCGAAGCATACCCGGGTCCCGCTTATGGGATTACCGGTACGCGCGAGTTATGTGGGGTGACCGACAGGCCGATCATCGGCACCATTGTCAAACCAAGTGTCGGTCTTTCCCCGGAGCAAACCGGCGACCTGGTGAGCGATCTGGCACTTGCTGGAATTGACTTCATCAAAGATGACGAGTTGATGGCCGACCCTCCGCACTCCCCACTTCACCGTCGAGTGGAGGCGGTGATGTCCGCAATCGATGCAGCAGCTCAGAAGACGGGAAAGCGAGTGATGTTCGCTTTCAACATCAGCGACGATATCGAAGCAATGCGGCGGCACTATGATTGTGTCCGGAAAGCCGGCGGATCGTGTGTGATGGTTAGTCTCAATAGCGTTGGACTGCCGGCCCTTGCACATCTCCGCACCTACTGCGACTTGCCGATCCACGGTCACCGGAACGGGTGGGGAATGTGGACGCGCTGTCAGGCACTGGGAATTGCCTTCACGGCATATCAAAAGTTTCAACGCCTGGCAGGTGTCGACCATATCCACGTCAATGGACTCGCCAACAAATTCTGGGAACCGGACGACTCGGTTGTTCAATCCATTCGCGACTGCCTCACCCCGATGCTGGGCGGATACGTGGCAATGCCTGTGATCTCATCCGGCCAGTGGGGCGGGCAGGCACCCGAAACCTATGCCAGGACACAGACAGTGGACCTCATATATCTGGCTGGAGGAGGAATGATGGCACACCCTGGCGGTCCTGCTGCAGGTTGCCTGGCCATCAGACAAGCGTGGGAGGCTGCGGTAGCCGGTATCCCACTGGATGTGTTTGCCAAAGACCACGACGAGCTGGCACAATCGCTGACCACCTTTGTATCCCGGACATGACTTCTTCCGGTTTCCCAAACGATCTCCTCCTGGCGTATTACGGCGATGACTTCACGGGTTCCACGGACGTGATGGAATCGTTGACCTATGCCGGACTTCGCACAGTATTGTTTGTCGATCCACCCACAGACGCCCAGCTCGAGCGCTTCCAGGATTTACGCGCTGTAGGTGTTGCAGGATCCACGCGTTCCACACTTACTGCGGATATGGAGCCGATCCTGGGACCGGTGTGGCAACGACTCGCACAATTGCGGCCACACATAGTTCACTACAAGACCTGCTCGACCTTCGACTCCTCCGTCGATATCGGCAGCATCGGCCACGCCATCGACCTGGCATTGAAGCAATTTGACTCAGCCTGGGTGCCTCTCGTTGTGGGGGCTCCCGTTTTGCAGCGGTTTTGCATCTTCGGTAATCTTTTCGCCC
The DNA here is from genome assembly GCA_963694355.1 of Latescibacteria bacterium UBA2968. Taxonomy (GTDB): domain Bacteria; phylum Latescibacterota; class UBA2968; order UBA2968. The sequence goes on from CAVOEZ010000179.1 coordinate 5,588, forward strand.
GGTCCGGTCTCGACAGCGATATGTTTCGCCTCGATCGCCACCCCACGATGATGAAGCATCCAATTACACCGATGGAAGAGGCGGATCTGCGTATTCATCTGCAGAGTCAGACCCAGCGGCGGATCGGATTGGTCGACGTACTGCAGATTGCTCAAGGCCACAACGCCCTCGAGGCGCGTGTCCAAGAGCTGCTGGATAGCGGCGTGGAGCTTGTAATATTCGATACCCTGACCGAGGATCACCTTGCCGCCATCGGACGGGTCATCTGGGAACAGGCTGGGAATCCCTCGAATGGCGCACTTTTCACCGCAGGTTCATCCGGACTTGAGTACGCATTGACCACCTACTGGCAGAGACAAGGCTGGATCGATCCGCCACCACCGGTCACGTGGACAGGTGTCGATACCGTCATCGCAGTGTCTGGTAGCGCCTCACCTGTTACGGCAAATCAGATCGAATACGCGCTCGCCCATGGGTTTCTCGAAGTTCCTGTGGATACGCCGGCCCTCGCCGATCCTCACCGAAAATCCAAGGAAAAGGAGCGGGTCGTATCCTGCGCCACGGAGCTGTTGCAAGATGGATTTAGCGTAATAGTCCACACCGCCCGAGGCCCTCAGGACCCTCGAATACAGGCGACCGCAGCGCTCCTGGACAGATCGGTGAGTGGACAGGTTCTGGGAAACGCACTCGGAGACATTCTGAGGGAGATTCTGAGGCGATCCGGTCTAAAGCGCGCCGTCACGACAGGGGGTGACACGTCTGCATTCGTGGCGCGCAGAATCGGCGTGCAAGCACTGGAAGTCATTGGTCCGCTTGCCCCGGGGTCGCCTATGTGCCGTGTGTTCGGAGATGCTGCCATCAACGACCTCGAGATGACATTCAAGGGAGGCCAGGTGGGCAACCTGGATTACTTCCTGCGGGTCAGGAGCGGCACCCGATCACCAGAACAGACTTCAAATTAGTGGTGTCTGTGTATACCAGGCTTAACTGGAAAGTGTTTGTATCAAGTTGGCGAGGGCAGAGCCGAATTGTGTGGAGAGCCACACCGAGTGTTCTTCCGCACGTGCAGGGCGGCCGCGTATCATACGGTTGACATATAGAAAATGGAGGTAGCCTATGAAACTCCAGGGGAAGGTGGCGCTTGTCACCGGAGGAGGTGTTGGAATGGGTCGCGCCGTTGCCGAGCGCTTCGGCGAGGAAGGTGCCCGCGTCGTCATCGTCGACATCGACCCCCAGGTTGGAGAGCAGGCAGCGGAGGCTGTTCGAAACGCCGGCGGGGAGGCGGTCTTTGCGTCGGCCGACGCGTCGGACAGTGCAGCCGTGGAAAAGGCGGTACAGACTGCCGTGAAGACTTTTGGGGGTCTGGATGTGCTCTACAGCAACGCGGCGGTTCAGTTGCACGGACAGGACGCACGTGCTCACGAGCTGGACGAGGAGGTGTGGGACCGTACATACGCCATCAATATCCGCGGAGTCTGGCTATGCGCAAAGCACGCCATCCCTGCTATGCTCGAGCGTGGAAGGGGTTCAATCATCAACGTCGCCTCTCCGACGGGCCTGGTGGGCTGTGCCCCTGGGTACACCGCCTACAGTTCCAGCAAGGGTGCCGTGTTTGCACTCACTCGAGTGCTCGCCGTTGACTATGCGGGTGACAACATCCGTGCCAATGCCATAATTCCAGGTGTTACCGACACACCGTTGATCGCCGAGTTGATGGCCGATGAAAAGACGCGAACCCACCTGGAATCGCTGTCTCCTTTGGGGAGGGTCGGCACACCGGCGGACGTGACAGGCCTGGCAGTATTCCTGGCCTCAGAGGATTCCAGTTATTGCACAGGTGGATACTATGCCGTCGACGGCGGCTTAACCGCGATATAGCCTATGCTACCCCTACAAGTATTACGCAATGGCACACCGGATGTGCCTGACCCCTCGATGTCACTTCGCGCCGGCCCCCTATCGTTGGAATACCAGGGCGGTGACCTGCGCTATGTCAGGCTCGGGTCTAAGGAGATCCTGCGTCGCGTCT
>CAVOEZ010000180.1:0-7551 GCA_963694355.1 Latescibacteria bacterium UBA2968
GTTTTATCACGAGAGAACGCCTTACAGTTTGGACTGTGAGGTCGTTCAGAGGGTCCGTTTTTCAGATAAGCTGCTGGGTGGTATGAAACCTAGGCAGTCGGTGGCATACAAGGTGGTCCCTGTTACGACGGTGAAGAAGAATGAACGACGGTCCACACTCCGCTTTGCTCAGTTAAGAGGCGTTCCAGGACCTCAGGTCTCTCCCAGCTTTCGCTTCGATCTGTTTGTTGAGCGTATGAAACCATCGGGATCACCGCATCAGGAGGCGCCAGAGATCATTCACTTGCCCGGTGATGAGATCATCCCTATGGAGGTGCAGGATTGCACTACACCGGAAGAAATGGTTTCTCTTTTCCATCGTACACTCAACGCGAACCCAATTCACATGCAAAAGGTACACGTCAGCAAGGCGTGGCGAGATTCCAGATCCGGAGCGGTTGATCTGCTCGATCTGGGATATACCCCTGTTCTGGGACTGCGCGGCAAGCCGACGGGAAGCCAAATTCATTTGAGGTGTCCCATCGCCGTAGATGTAAGGGATCGCAAGTCTCCCGAACGTCTGAAGGAAGGGGATGCCATTGCTCTCAGATATGTCGGACGCGGTCTGATTGCTGGACAGGATATTCATTACAAGTGGATTTGCAGGGTGCAGCGCTGCGGGCTCGAAAATCTTGTCGTGCGTGCCAAAGGTCCAATTCAGAGACAGCCCGGATTACCTGTTCTTGTCCGTGATTTCGGACTGAAGGGAATCAGCATCCAGAACAGTCCTGTGCTGGAACGGTACTTCTTGAATGAGGGTCCGATTCCCAATACGCCGGAAGAGATGATTGAGAAGTTCGAGGGTATGGGACTGCTCTTGCATTTCTGCCCACGTATGCATTTTATAAATGACCTGGAGTCATATTGCCCCAGCGTTCCGGCATCCTTTTCTGTTCTGGGCGAGATCACTCGGGGGCGGGTCGACCCGGGAAAAGACGAAGGAAGAATTAACGAATTTGGTGTGGAGTTCAAATACGATCCGGCAGACTTCGGATGGGAAAACCTGGATGTGATTGCCTGGGAACCGCTTAGAAGTTTGAGAGAGAACAGACATTTCAAGGAGATTCATCGCGCATTAAACGCGATGTTGGCTTACACGGACAGATAGAAAAATTCAGAATAAGAAAAGAACGGCAACGCCCCCTGATCATCCGATGATCAGGGGGCTCGTTTTTGCATTTGGACCCAAATGGTTTGGATGTCAGGACTACGGGAGTGCGTTGATTCTCTGCCTGACCCAATTGATCTGGTGTGCATAAGCGGGGTTTGTCTGAACCAATGTCAGGAGCTGCATCCAGTGCTTTCGGGCCTGAACGGTATCGCCTAGTGCCTCATAAGCCGCACCAAGTCCGTGATGGACTTCCGGTGTGCCGGGCATCACCGACAGTGCGGTAAGATATGCCTCAACAGCCTGGTCATATTCGCCAAGGCTGTGGGCCACCATCCCGACAAGCAGGCGCGCCTGATAATTCTCTGGTTCTATTTCAAGTATAGACTGGCAATAGGTAAGCGCTTCGGTGTATTTCCGGGTCTCGTAGAGCAGTAGAGCCAAGTTCATCATACTTGAGTGATTTGATGGATTCAGTTCGATCGCTCTCCGGTATGCTTCAGCAGCTTCTTCTACGAGCCCCTGGGCGGCGAGTATTGTTCCAAGATTGTTATGCGAGGCCGGATCCATTGGCGCGAGTTCGATTGCGAGGGGAAAGCTCCGGATCGCCTCGGTGGTATCCCCAACTGCCAGAGCGATATTTCCAAGGCCAATTCTGGCAGGGGCGGATTCGCTATTCAGTTCTGCAGCCAATTGATAGGCTGACATCGCCTTATCCATTTCGCCATTTGCGGCATACGCGTTGCCTGCTAAAAGATGTAGGTCGGCGTTCCCCTGCGCGTTCTCCATTGCGTTTTCGAGTTCCTGGACCGCAAGTTCTGACTTGCCTTCAGCCAATAATACTGTGGCCACACCCACACTTGCGTCGGTAAAAGATTGGTTCAGCGCAAGGGCTCTGCGGAAGGACATGAGTGCTCGTTCCAGTTCGCCATCCTGTAAATGGAGTTTCGCACGATTATACTGAGCTTCGGGCAGGGAATCCGCCTGTTCAAAGGCAGAGAATGCGTTGTCCAATTCGCCACTTCTTGCATAGAGGGTACCCAGATCGTTCCAGATCACTTCATCCGATGGATCCAGGTCGACTGCCTTCCGGAAGGCCGATTTGGCCCCTTCCATATTGCTCTGGGTGAGAAATGTTCGCGCTTTTCCGATATAATGTGCGGCATCGTGAGGTGGTGCAGGCGGATGCAGAACGGCAGTAATTCTTGCGACTCCCGAAAGGGCTTCGGGGTGTGCAGGATCGAGTCGCAAGGCCTTCTTGTAGGACTTGAGGGCATCTTCGAGATCTCCTCCAATTTCGAGGGAACTTGCGAGGGAAGCGTGAATTCTCGCACCAGCAGCTCCCGCAGCCAGCGCGTTTCTGAACGCCTTGACAGAATCCTCGGCTTTGCCCTGGCGTACATATAGCGCACCAAGAATCCCGTAAGTCCTTGCTGTCTCACCCTTGAGACCCAGCGCCTGTTCATAGTGCATAATCGACCTGTCGAGCACATCTTGTTTAAGATAGAGATCCCCCAGAAGAAAATGGATACTCTTGCTGTCAGGTTTAACCCGCAAGGCCTGCTGCAGAACGTCCGCGGCTCCTGAATGATCCTGTCGCTCAATAAGGCTTTTCACCAGCAGCATTCGAAGGTTCATCTCATCCGGGTTCTCGGCAAGGGCTTCCTTGTATACCCCTTCTGCTTCCTGTAGTTCACCCATTGCCTTCAGGGCCATCGCCAAATGCACGGCCACCTTTTGCAGGGGAACACCCGATGCAATGGCTCGCCGGAGAGTTCCAACACTTTCGGAATAACTACCCTGACGTGCGTAAGCTCTGCCCAGGGATACCAGGACATCGCCCCGCAATGGATCAGCTCCGAGCACCTGTTCGTATCTTACCGTAGCTTCCGTGATCCGTCCCTGGCTCATGTCGATTTCGGCGTGAACGAGCAGGATGTCCGTACCTGTAACCCCCAGGGCTTGTGCTTTCTCCAGTACCTTTATGGCTTGTCGTTGTTTACCTGCCGCTACATAAGCCGAAGCTAGCGTGGCGTGATAGGCTGCATTCCCGGGGACCATTGCAATCGAAGGCTTGAGCACACTGATTGCATATTCGGACTGTCCCTTTTCCAGATAGAGCTTCCCCAACTGAAATCGCGTTTCGGGTCTCTGCGGATACATCTGAAGCGCTTTTTCGTAGGCCACTTGCGCACGGGCACTTTCACCAAGAGAACTGTAGACTTCACCAAGCAAGTGGTGCGCATTGTCGTCCCAAGGTGCTGTGTGGATGACGGATTCGAGCGCCACGGAAGTGGCTTCGAGGTCTCCTTTTCTGAACGCGAGATCGGCCAATCCGTAATGTGGCGCCGTGAATCCCGGATCCAGCGTGGCCGATTTCGCGTATGCCGAATAGGCCTGCTCCGTGGATCCTTGCAGCGTCAGCAATACGCCCCTGGCTACGTAGGCATCCGGAAAGTCAGGATCGATCTTGAGACATTGCCGGAGCTTCTTCAACTCCCTTTTGATTGCCCGCTTTTGTGGTTTACCTTCGGACAATGCGCGGATTTCCTGAATCTTGCTCCCGACCTCCGAAAGCATCTTGTATGCCTTCAGGTGATCCGTCGGATTTCTGCGAGTTCCAGTCTCCATCTCTTCGGGCGAGAGTGCCAAAGACTCACCTATTCGTTCAACAATTCTATTCTGTATCTCGAACAGTGTTTTCAGATCCCCTTCCAAATAGATTCTCCCAAGGGTCTCCCCATTGTCCGTTCTCATGAACCGGGCGGCAAACCACAACTTGGCCTTGGATTTCTTGTTCTTAGGGACGGAGACCTCCAGGATCTGTCTTGCCATAGTCCTGTCCGCGATTTTGCCCACGGCGCCCACTACCACAACTGTCGCATCAAGCCACTTTCCAATGGGTTGGGCCGCCACAGCTGGTGTCCACGCGGCCTTTTGAGGATTTACGCCTGAAGCATGCAGCTCTCTTACGACATCCTCTACCGGGATCACGCGAATTGAAGGCAGTCTCCGCATTTTTTCCGCTATTGTGGTTGCGAAGCCGTAGCTCATCCACTTCAAACTGCTGCGTTCCCTGGCCACGGCGAAAGGCAACACGGCAATACTCGGTCTGTCCGCAGAGGCGCTTTTTCCTGAAAAGAGCAGGATAATGATCGAAGCGTATAGAAAATGTCGGGTCATATCTTGAAATTCCGTTTATGGGAGCCCAGCGTTTGCATAAATTGAGATATCTTTATGTATTATCGGCAGTTTAGCGAGTTCCGACACTTGATTTTCGCGGTAACCCGGGATGGTTTCAAGTGTCCCTGGGTATCCATCCGCGATCTCATATTCGTGTCGACCGGACTTTAGATTAAACACCTACTTCTTGTACCTTCTTTGTCCGGTTCTACAGTTTCAGAACATAAGATAATCGGTATTCGATAGGCACGTCAATGTTGTCATATTCACCTTTGTGTAAGAGATTTTGGGTCCTCGTGTTCGGCTTAAAGACCTTGACTTTCAAGGGGGTATAGGATAAATTGACGGTGCCAAAGATTGGCAAAATTGCTAATTTCCAAAGGTTTTTTTGCGGAGGAAGTGGAAGTGATGGATGATACAATTCTGGACCAGAATCCAATTCGAATTGAGGACGAAGAAGACGAAGAAGAAGAGGAGGAAGAAGAGGCAAAGGGTGAAGATAAGTCAGGCGAATTCCTGGGACGGAGTCTGATCAAGGCCAGAACCATCCTGATTTCTGATCCTGTTGATCATAAATTGACGACGCGTGTTATTGCCCAGTTGTTGCTGATGGACGTTGAGGATGCGGCGAAGCCCATCAAGTTATTTATCAACTCGCCGGGTGGTAGCGCAGATGATGGATTCGCCATATATGATATGATTCGATTTGTGAGGCCCCCGGTTAAAGTAATCAGTGTGGGGCTTTCGGCCAGTGCGGCAACCGTGATTATGCTGGCCGCCGAAAAGAAGTTTCGGTATGCACTTTCCAACGCGCGGATCATGATTCACCAGCCATCTATGCAGTATTATGGTCGTGCGGAGGATATCAAGCGGACTGCGGAACAGATCCTGAAGCTCCGAGAGCGGATCAATGTACTCTATGCTGAGGAGACCGGACAGCCGCTGGAAAAGGTAGTTGAGGACACTGACAGAGATTACTGGATGAGCGCCAGCGAAGCCGTCGAGTATGGCCTGATCAGCAAGGTTGTTGTCAGCGCAGATGAACTGAACGACTGACAATCTGTCTGAACTCAGATAATAGTGTGACCGACAATAGCACACGATACGGATGTTGACAGGAAACCTGTAGGGCACAGCATGCTGTGCCCTATTTTTTTGGAAGGCAGAAGAGATGTCCCGGGCAGATCGTTTCCTTCGTGCTTGCGCAAAGCTGGATGTGGACAGAACGCCCGTTTGGCTGATGCGGCAGGCTGGACGATATATGGCCGAATACCGCGCCCTCAAGGATCGCTACAGCTTTCTCGAGATGGTCAAGACTCCTGATCTGGCCACTGAGGTTACGCTTCAACCCATTCGGGCATACGATTTGGATGCGGCCATCATCTTTCAGGACATTCTGCCGATCCTGGAGCCTATGGGTCTTGATCTTGAATATGTGAAAGGGGAAGGGCCGGTTATTCATAATCCTGTCAGGACTGCTTCGGATGTGAAAGCGCTCCAGATCCGTCCGGCAGAAGAAACCATGGATTTTGCGGTCCAGGCCATCCGGCAGGTCAGGGCAGAACTGGATGGGAAAATACCCCTGATCGGATTTGGGGGGGCTCCCTTTACACTTGCCTGTTATGCCATTGAAGGCGGATCCTCGCGAAATTACACAATTGCAAAAGGAATGATGTACGAGTCTCCAGGTGTTTGGCACGAATTGATGGAGAAGGTATCCGAGTCGATATGCAGCTATTTGATTGCACAGGCGGGTGCCGGTGCACAGGTGCTTCAGCTTTTTGACAGCTGGGTAGGTGCATTGAGTCCGACAGACTATGACACATTCGTGTTTCCACATTCCAGATCCGTAATCGACAAGGTCAAAGCCTCCTGCGACCTGCCTGTGATTCACTTTGGAACGGGGACTTCGGGCATGCTTCCCTTGCTGAAAGCGGCTGGAGGCGACGTGATTGGTGTGGACTGGCGGATCGACCTGGGTCAGGCCTGCAAGATTCTGGGTGATGAGGTCGCAGTACAGGGCAATTTGGATCCCGTTGTGCTGTTCGCCCCGATCGATGAAATCAGAAAACAGGCGGGTCGCATCCTTGACAGTATGAAAGGAAGACCAGGGCATATTTTTAATCTGGGCCACGGAATTCTGCAGCATACTCCGGTTGATCACGTTTCGGCGCTTGTCGATTTCGTCCACGAATATTCTGGAAGCAACTAGATGAGCGACCGAGCGGTTCTGATGATGGCGTATGGCAGTCCCGACTCTCTGGATGATATTGAGGCCTATCTGAACGATATTCGAGGGGGGCGTCCGATGTCACCGGATTTCGTATCCGAATTCAAGGGAAGATACGCCCAGATTGGAGGGAAGTCTCCACTCAATGAGCATACCTTTGAGCAAGCTGAGAGGACCGAGAAATTACTCCGAGACCGAGGTCATAAAAGCAAGGTCTATGTGGGGATGCGTCACTGGGCACCGTGGATAGAGGATACCATTCGGCAGATGCACGAAGATGGCGTGACTGAGGCGGTGGGAATTGTGATGGCGCCGCACTACTCTTCAATGAGTGTGGGTCGCTACTGGAAGAAGGTAGAAGAAGCACAAGAGACAGTTGGCAGCAGCATCGAATTCATCCACGTCGACTCCTGGTGCAGGCAGGAAAAGCTGCTGGAAGCCCAGGAGGCCCACGTGCGAGCGGCGCTGGGTAAATTTGAACCGGAAGCGCGCGATTGTTTGAAGATCATATTCTCGGCCCACAGTCTTCCTGCCAGGCTTTTGAAAATGGGCGATCCATACGACGACGAGTTTCGCGAGAATGCAAGGTCCCTCGCCGGCAGATTGGGCGAAGTCGACTGGATGTCGTGTTATCAGAGCGCCGCACATACGGGCGAGCCCTGGTTGGGACCCCAAATAGAGGATGTGGTTGTGGACCTGGGGAAAGAAGGATACAAGCAGATTCTTTCTGCGCCCATCGGGTTCGTCTGCGATCATGTGGAAATCCTGTACGATATCGATATCGGGGTTCGGAAAATCGCCGCAGAACAAGGGATAACAGCTGAGAGAATTGAGTCGATGAATTATGATCCGATTTTTCTGGAGGCTGTCGCGGATGCCCTGGAGGAGAAGCTTGAACAGGAATGGTAAATACATATTGAGAGAAACGGAATTGGTATGACCCATGTAACAATCATCGGCGGCGGCATTGCAGGTCTGGCCACCGCTTTTT
>CAVOEZ010000181.1:0-7520 GCA_963694355.1 Latescibacteria bacterium UBA2968
ACGGAACTGTGACCGGGCTGGCCCCGCCCCACCAGATTGAGGTCGGCGCTCCCCTTCTCGCCCACCTGGCAGGTGTAGACGGGCTTGCCGTCAATCAACACCGCGAACCCGCCGGCCTCATTGATCCCGTACTCTGCGTCGAAAATCTCAGGGTGATTTTCCGCCAGCCACTTCACCCCGTGGACCCCACCCCGCTCCTCGTCCGCCGCAGCCACCAGCACCAGATCCCGCTTCAGAGGAAGTCCCATTCGCTTGCACAGCAGAAGCACCTGAAGCCCCACCGCGGTCGTCAACTTGGAATCGATCGCACCTCGCGCCCAGAGATACCCTTCGTCCACCACACCCTCGAACGGCGGATGCGTCCACCTGTCGGGCTCTGCGGGCACCACATCGAGATGAGACAGCAAGAGCAGCGGGCGCTCGGAGCCGTCCCCCTTCAGGCGAACTACGAGATTGCCTCGCCCGGGGGCGGACTCGAGGATTTGTGGTTCCAAACCCTCACGCTTCAAATGCTCGGCCAGGTGGTTCACCAGGGGGAGTTCGTTGCCTGGTGGGTTGGTTGTGTCGAAGCGGACGAGGGATTGCAGATTTTCTACGGCTTCTTTACCTATGGTGTCCCAGTCTATTCCTGTCATTGTGCTCTCTCTTGATATCTCAAGGGGTGGGCCTTCGATACACCCTCCTCCGCTGGAAGGCAGCTGCGGAGGGCACTCAGGCGGACGGCAGTGAATCACTTGAAAAAAGTGGCCCTTTTTGGATATCTCCAGGGGTGGGCCTTCGATACACCCTCCTCCGCTAGAAGGCAGCTGCGGAGGGCACTCAGGCAAACGGCGGTGAGTTCTAAGGAAGTGAATGCTTTGGACAAGGTCCCCGACAGCCTATCGGCAAGCTGGACCTATCCCTTCAGAATTTCACCCAGCCGTTTCGCGATTGCTTCCACGTCTCCGTCACGCAGGCACATTGGGCCGAATGACAGTTCGCCTTCGTACATTTCTCCGGTTCCGGGGTGAATGCACGGATCCCCTTTGATCAACTGCTTCGCCAGACTTACGGCTGTCATTCCAGACTTATCTTCATCCAGTTTCAGGCGAAGCATTGGCACCGGCCGCCCCGGGTTGATCAGTGTCTCCACCACAATATTCGGCAGACCCTCGAGGGCTTCACCCAGCGATCGAATCGACGTCGCCCACCTTTCCGCTCGCACCTCGTCGCCTTCTGCCACAAAAATCCGGAGCGCGGTGATCAGTCCAACAATCTCCTCCTTACCCACTTTACAGGGCCTGCCCAGACCGTGCTGCGGCGCACCCGGGAGCCGCTCCTTGTCGATCAGCGACGGTGGCGGATCCCATAGCTCGGCGTAAACGTCCTGGTCCAGGTGCTGAAGGGCGGCCGACGAAACGAGGTCCCATTTCCCGCACAGAATACCTGAACTCTGTGGTCCTCGAATCGTCTTCCCGCCACTGAAACACACAAGATCTGCGCCCTCTTCAATAAATCGCTTCAGATTCGACTGCGGCGGGAGCTGGCCGGCTGCGTCCACCACAACGGGAACACCCCGGGCGTGCGCCACCTCGACCACTTCCGGCAAGGACGGCTGGGCGTGCGCATTCATCACGTAGGCGACCGCCGCGGTGCGATCCGTAATCGCATCATCGATCTCCCAGGCCTCTGTGTCTCGCACACCAGCGCCGCTGAACCGGTCCGCAATACCCACCTCGATCAGCTTTACGCCCACCGCACGAATCGCGTGGTCGTAGAAATTCCGGTGACTGCGCGGCATAATCACCTCGTCCTTCATTCCGGTCAGATCAGGCAATCGGTTCATTCGCCCCGGATCGAGCCCCGCCACACACGCCGACACGCCAAGCAACAGACCGGCGGCCGCGCCGGAAGTCACATATCCGGCCTCCGCACCCGTGATCTCCGAAATCACGCCACCCGCCCACGCCTGCAGTTCTGCAATATCCACACAGTGCTCAGACGCCCGCTTCATCGCGGTAGAAACCTCGTCAACCATAATAGAACCGCTCAGCCTGGTGGATGGCCCGGTAGCATTGATAATCGTCCGGACACCCAACTCTTCATAGATATTCCCCATTGCGTCTCCCTTTAATCTTGATCTGAACCAGCGTCATAGAATCCCACTTGTACAATATTGTCAGCGCGTAGTCGGTAAAATAATCGTCACCGCCGTTCCTTCTCCCGCTTCGCTCTCGATCTGGATCTCACCCTTGTGGCTTTGCAGGATATTGTAAGCCGTTGACAATCCGGTTCCCATTTTTACTCTCGTTGTGGAACTCTGGAAACCGAAATCGAAAATCCGCTTCAAGCGATCAGACGCAATTCCGACTCCGTCATCCCGAATCCGAATCGTAACCTGCCCATCTCCCGCCGTGGTCTCCACGGTGATTCGTCCTTTGTCCTGAATCCCCTCGATCGCATTCTTCAACACATTCATAAACACCTGGTTCAACTGACCCGGGTGGCAATACACCTTTGGCAAATCGCCAAAGGACCTCTCCACTGTAACACGATCCCCCATCTGATGATGAAGCAAGTCCAGGGTGCTCTCCAGACCCTCGTGAACGTCCACCGTCTGAAACTCCGCTTCGTCCAAACGAATGAAATTTCTCAAACTCCTCACCAATCTCGCAATACGCTCACCAGCCTCGAGAATGACACCGTTGTTATCCTTCAGACTCTTGAGTGTCTGCTGATAGATCCTGCTCTCTTTCAACGCCTCGATCGAAGGCGACTCCTCCAGCGCGTTCTGCAGCCGACCCAGACTCCTGTTGGAGACATCTGCCGAACTGTTCACCACACCCACAGGATTGTTGATCTCGTGCGCCACACCTGCGACCAGCTGACCGAGCGAGGCCATTTCCTCCTGCAAAAGCAGCCGCTCCTGAGTCTCGTGAAGTTCTCTGATCGCTGTCTCGAGTTCTCCATTCTTTTGACTCAAATCCCGGGTACGCTCCTCCACCCGCCTTTCCAGCTCATTGGCATAATCCGTCAGCGTCTCGTTCTTCTCCTTGATCGATGCCACCATACTGTTGAAGGACCGCGAAACATACCCGATCTCGTCTTCCACGTGAATGGGCACTGAAACATCGAGATCCCCTTCGTTCACCTGTTTCACCCCTGCAAGAAGCGACTGGAGCGGGCGGGAAAGACTTGAGCGCACGAAAAGCGGGAAGACCAGCAGAATAACCACACTGCCTCCGAGAATAAAGTAGACCAGTTTGGACGCGTAGCCGTCCATATGTTTGAGATAGTGCTGGTGGTCGAAACTCACCTCGAAGAGATAGTCGCCAAGCGTAAAGTAGTAGACTGAAAACTTCAGATCGGGAACCAGTCCTGCGAATCTGTATTCCTGCTGGAGCCGCACCAGATCCATTCGGCTGAACGTTCGCATAGCCAACCGCTTGAGCGCCCGAAGACCCTCTCCCCCAACGTTCTTGTAATCTGCAATCACCCTGGAGGTGAGCTCTCCCCCGATCAACTCCTCGTGCAAACGGGTCCTCTGTGCCCCCGGCCTGGCGAACACCACCGTCGAACCAGCGTCTCCACTCACCTCATTCAGCGGATAGGAAACCACGTGGTTGACCAGCGCGGGCATATTCTCGGGCTGACCCTGCACCAGTGCCCTGCTGACATCTTTCAACGCTTCAAGGCGCTCCATCACATAACTCTTTTCGATTCCCCTCAGAATAAATGTGCCCATCACACCCATTACCACGAGCATCGTCAAAAGGGAAATCCCCACCATCTTCACCTGAAATGTAGACGGTTCGGTCGAGTTATTTACGTAGACCAGCACAAACGTAAACAGGAACAACAGATATCCGCTGCTCAGGATAATTGTCATCGTCTCCAGAGAAATGATCCCCAGACCTTCCAGAACCCCGAAACTCCCGAGGAACACAAGCACACACATCAACATCGCAAACGACCGCAAGGCCTTCGCCTGTTTTCCCTGCGGCCACAAACAACATTTGACCCGACCGCGTTGGCAATCGCCAGGATCCTCATCCGAGAACATCGACGTCTTTCGCATCAACACCGAAACGATCCAGATCACCTCGAGCAGGAAGACGGCGCTCGCCACTGCAATCCCATTGCCTCCTGCAGAAATATTGGACACCGTGTTCAAAATGTGTTCGCGCATCACAAACAGAAGCAGAATGGAAACACCCAGGGCGATCTTCGACTCGCGGGGGTGTCTGTTCTCAGGAAAATGATACGCGAACTGGATCAGTGCGATCACACCCACAAACAGCGTCAGGCCCTGAGAATACCCCCAAATGTAGCGCCAGGGCACATACATCGAAAACAGAAGGAAGTTGGAAAGCAGGGTCAACGTGAAAGCCGCAAAGAAACCGATCAGCATCCAGGTGGATCTGGACTTCCCCTTCACTGAAATCAGATACCCCGTAATGATCAGTGCCAGCAGGAGCTGTGTAAGGGCATTTATCGAGAATTTTCCGAAAAGGAACCACGTCATTGGTTCGACTTTCTATCACATTCAGGTGGTAAAAGACCCTTTAGAAACCGAGACGTGAAATATCGACCGGGCTTCAGACAGTGTCAAGCCAAAACCCCCTTGCGGAGCCCTGAAACCTTCCTTAATATGGACCCGTCCGGGCAGCAACCGACAGCCAGCCACCTGAAGCAATCCAGCGTGAATCCGCTCTCAATCACCCCCTGAAGATCCTGATGAACACAATGATCCACACAGAGAAGATCCAATCGGATCAACACATCTACACGATCTCATTGGGTGGTACCCTGGACGGTACGAACACGCTGGATCCGATCGGTTATTCACCATTCACGAAGGGATTCGAACCGAATGTCAGTGTCAGAATGGAGAACACCGGAACGAAAACGGTCGAGAACCCCTGGATCACAATCAACGGCAAGCGGAACTGGCGTTCACTGAGGCATATCCTGGAAAGCATACTCGAAGCGGGAATGAGCGAGGAAGAGAAGGCCAGGGCGATCTGGGAATTCGCCAGGAATCACCGATACCACTTCACCTCCGCGGATGACGAGGTGAAAGACACCGTCAAAATGCTAAACTGCTACGGCTACACGCTCTGCTGGGACGAAGCCTACACCGTCTCCAACCTCTGGCAGGCCGCCGGCTTGAAAATCCGCAGGGGATATCCACACGGTCACTGCACCACCGAAGTATTCTACGACGGCGACTACCACCTGCTGGACAGTGACGAGCATCTCCTGGTCCTCGAACGCGACAACAAAACGATCGCGGGCGAGGCGGCCCTCTCCAGAGACCACGACCTGCTGAAGCGGAGTCACGCCTACGGAATCCTCCAGCAGGAAAATCGGGAATCGAGCGAAGGGGGCGCCTCCCTCTTTTTTTACACCGGACCACGCAGCGGCGGACGACCGCTCATCTCCGGTCACGAAATGAAACTGGACCTTCGGCCAGGTGAAGCACTGATTTGGGAATGGGAAAATCGCGGCAAGTTTCACGGCGTCTGGGATTGCCCGGTTAACCTGTGCAACGGCAGACTTCAGTTCAGACCAGACCTGTCACCAGAAGGCCTCGCCGGGTCGGCCGTGACCGCTGAAGGAATTCACGAATCGCGCTCGGAAACCGGAGCGCCTATGGTGCGGCCGAAAGGATCTCCGGCTCCCGCGAGCGTCGTATTCCGCACCACGAGCCCCTACGTGATCGTCGGAGGCGCAGTCACCATCGACTACACCAAATTTGGAAATGATGATCGTGCGGCACTGGCTCTGCGTAAAGGTGACGGAGAATGGCAGCAGATCTGGACGGCGGAAATCAGCGGAGAAACAAAAGCATCGGTTCCTCTCGACCCCTTCTTCCCACCTGGCTCACCCGCGTGCTACGCGTACGACATTCGTATCGAACTCCAGGCCCACGCCCACGAAGAAGACGTCGCATTGAACAACTTGCTGATCGAATCCGACTTGCAAATGGCACCTCTCTCGCTGCCTGCGCTCGAAATCGGCGAAAATGAAATCACCTACACGGCGGACGCCGAGGGCGCACTCGAGATCACGCACACCTGGACGGAACAGGAATCCGACCCACCTCCTGAGCCGTGTGAAACGCCCGAATACCCCGGAGACGGCCAGACCGCTCCCGGCACGCAAATTACATTCGCCTGGGAGCCTTCACTCGGAGCCAGAGATTACAGAATTCAGGTCAGTTCACGTGCGGACATGAAATACACCCTCTCCCCCGTATTCGATAAACTGATTTCAAAGACCCCTTCACACGGCAAACCGGAATGGCGAATCCCGTGCGAGGGCTTGCTGAATTCGGACACGACCTACTACTGGCGGATACGTCCCAGGGGCACAGGTGGACTGTGGGGTGAATGGAGTCCCACCTGGTCGTTCACCCCCAGGGCACCTGGCATTCCGCTCGAGGTTGACACCCAGGTCGATTGGGAGCAGCGAGCGGTCACCCTCACCTGGAGCACCAACCCCGAGGGCGAAGCCGTCGACCACTATGAGATCTACGGAAGCGACGAGCGTGGTTTCTCGGCAAGCGCCGAACCCTATGAAGTGGTAACTGGCAAAGGCAAGGAGCCCGACATATTCCCGTCCAACCTGATCGGAAAAACCGCGAACACTTCGGCTCTTGTCGCAGGAGCAGGCAGCGAGGTCGACCCACCGGACAAAGCATTCTTTCGCGTCATCGCAGTTGACGCTAACGGTGCCCGAAGCGGTTCCTCGGACTTCGCGGAAACGCCTCGCCCGTTTATCACCACCCGACCGGATTCTGCAGCGATCGCCGGGGACACCTATCGTTATCAAATGAACGCTATACGCTCCATTGGCGAACTCCAGAGCGAAAGCAACGGGCAGAAGCGCTACATTTCCGCGTTTCGAGACGCAGACACGTTGCGCTTCCTTCTGGACGAAGCCCCCGCGTGGATCAGACTTGACGACCAAACCGGCTTGCTCACTGCCTCGCCCCGGGCGAAGGACGTGGGCACGCACACCGTAACGCTACGTGTTCAGAACGGCAATGCCGGAACAGATATGCAGGGATTCGACCTCGAAGTAGAACCTTCGAGCGCGTAACAAAGAGACTTTCGGACGCAAACATACAGGAATAAGGAGTATAGAATGCAGGATCTGGAATTCACCACCAACCCATTCAAGGGCGTCATCATCACTCCGGACGCGCTGCCCGAAAATCCGGAAACCTTCAGCGGACAGCTTGCGCATTCGCTCAAGACCTGGACAGACGAAGGATATCATCTCGTCTGGCTCGAGGTCCCCATCCACCTCTCGAGTCACATTCCCATTGGAGTCGGTGCGGGTTTCACCTTTCACCACGCAGGCGAAGACAACCTGATGCTCACCTTGCAGCTCGTCGAAGGCGCCTTCGTCCCGGCCTACGCCACACACTATATCGGCGCAGGAGGCGTCGTAATCAACGACAGCAACGAGCTCCTCGTCGTAAGCGAGGCGCACCGCAGATCCAACACACCCTCTTACAAACTTCCGGGCGG
>CAVOEZ010000182.1:0-7502 GCA_963694355.1 Latescibacteria bacterium UBA2968
CGTGACCCTGGACTCCCTGGTCTCAGACTCGGATAGCGAGGCTTCTGCATTGACATGGTCGGTCACCCCGGGAAAGTCCGTGGCGGCACAGGTGGACACGCTGGCAAGACGTCTACTGCTATCCGCGCCACCAAACTTCAACGGACCCGACACCCTTCAAGTCACGATATCGGATGGGAGTGGCGGACAGGTGCAGGGGTTCTTGCCCATCCGCGTCCAATCCACAAACGATCTGCCTGTCTTCACCGCCACGCTCCCCCTGATTCGCGCTGTTGCGGGAGACACCCTCATTGATTTCAGCCCGTATGTGGCCGATGGTGACGATGAGGTCTCCACACTGATCTGGAGTATCGCCGGTGCGGGCGATGTACTGTCCGCCAGTATGGGAAACGATGGAAAATTATCTTTGTCAATACCAGGCAACTGGTCGGACACACTCGTATTGAGCATCCGGGTCGAAGACCCTCAGGGCGGCAGCCGAACCGGTAGCATTACCATTATTCGACAGGCACCGGGAGACTTCAGCGGAAACGGGACGTTAGACTTTCCGGATTTCATCCTTTTTGCCCAGCATTATGGAACGCGTGAGGGAAACTCGGACTATGACCCTGCCTATGATTTGAACGGAAACGGCAGTGTTGATTTCCCTGATTTCGTACAGTTCGCGATCTTGTTTGACGCCGGGTAAAATGTCGTGAACAGGAACACGTCTTGATCGTCTCGTGAGATCTGCTCCAATCCAACCGCAAGGAAAAAGGGGCGGACACATCCAATGTGTTCGCCCCTTTTATTTTGTTATCTTCTTATTTTTCCAGACTCACCGATACATCAAATCCCGCCCGCCTGGTTGTAGAGTGCAGAGAATCTCACAAAATCATCGAACCCGATCTCATCATGCTGTCCCCTCACTCCCATTCCACCGTACCTGGAGGTTTGTGGGTCACATCGTAGAAAACCGCCTCTATACCTTCCAGGGCGAGAATATCGTCCGCAAGTGACATCAAGAAATCTTTCGGCAAATCAGAGAAGCGAGCCGTCATAAAGTCAGGCGTCTCCACCGGCCTCAACACAATGGACTCCTGATGTCCATCGGAGGTCAACGGCAGCAGAACCGTCGGCATCTGTGCAACCTTCTGCATATACCCTTCCCTATCCAGTGCCGCCATTGCGATCGCATCTGCTTCCCGGAGCAGATCCAACCTCGCCCGGGTCAGAAACGCCCGCTTCAGTTTCTGCCGGGGCGGTTCGCCGGGTGCAAGCAGGCAGATGACCCGATTGATCTCGCGTATGCTATTGGTAATCTGTGTGGACAGATCCTCGAGCATCGGCCAGTCCGCCTCCCCCCAGACCAGGGCCGGGTGCGCATAGGTCCTGTAATCCCCCTGGACACCCACACTTCTGATCGGAAGAACCCGCAAATTCAGCCCAACCTCTTCCGCCAGACCAGCAGCTTTCTTTTCCGACAGCTCCAATTCCCCCGAGGCTTCAGATCCGGTCGAACACAGACACCTGACGGACAGGCCAGGTCCGGGAAAGGGCTGGCGCCAAACCATAGACTCCGGCAGCCCCACCTGAATTCCCAGATCCCGAACCTCGTCCTTGTACAGATGCGCAAGCGGCTCAACCACTTGCCCCTTGGCGATCAACTCTTCGATCAGATCGATCCGGTTGTGATGCGTCTTGATCAGCGCCGCGTGCTCCGTTCCTCCCGATTCGATCGTATCGGGATACAGTGTGCCCTGCCCCAGAAGCCAGAGATCGGGATCCAGATTCAGCCGGTGGAGCACCCGATCCTTCACCTCGATGAACGTACGACCGATCGCCTGCCGCTTCTCTTCGGGATCCACAAGGCCTTCCACACTCAGCAAAAAGTCCTCACTGGCGTCTTCGATCATCAGATTCGTAAACCCCTCCTGCTTCAGGAAAGCCTCCACAGCAGCGGTCTCACCCTTCCGCATAAACCCATTGTCGATATGCAGTCCCTGTACCCGCTCCGCCCCAAGCGCCTGGTTGAACAGCACGAAAGCCACGCTGGAATCCACGCCCCCCGAAACAAGCAGAAACACATTGCGATCCCCGACTTGATCCCGGATCTCCTGGACTGCCGTATTCGCATAGCCTGCCATCGTCCAGGTCCGCGGGGTCTCACAGATCTTCAGGAAATTATCCAGTATATCCATTCCTCGCGGCGTGTGTGCGACCTCGGGATGGAACTGCAATCCATAAATGCGCCGCGTTTCGTCACCCACAGCCGCCGATGGACAATCTGGTGTATCGCCGAGGACCTCGAACCCGTCGGGAAGCCGGTTCACCACATCACCGTGACTCATCCAGACCACTTCGGTCTTCCCAAGTCCTTCGAACAGCCGGCCCTGTGGACGGATATCCAAAACCGCCGAGCCGTATTCCCGAACCTCACCAGCCGTCACCTCCCCACCCAGCCGCTGGCACAGTAGCTGATGACCATAACACAATCCCAGAATCGGGACACCCGCACTCAGGTGGCCCGGGTTAAAATCCGGTTGGCCTTCATCGTAAACACTGGCTGGACCACCTGAAAAAATGACACCCGAGTAATCGGCAATTTCGGCAGGATCCACATCCGGACCAAAAACCTCGGAGTATGCATTCAGTCTACGAATGCGGTTGGCGATGAGGTGGGCATATTGTCCGCCAAAATCAAGAACGGCGACGCCGCGATACATAAAATTCCCCTTGGAGTATGAATTAAAAAAGCCGGCAGCCGCGGACAGTGCGCCCGGGGCTGACGGCTTAAATATATAACATCTGGAATGACATTCAAGAAAACAGAAGCATCGGCAAGGCAGGATCAGCTCATTTCTGACCTCTGAAGTAACCCTTCAGCGACAGCCCGAATCGATTGTAACCACCCATATCGGTCAACAAATTGGCTCCGATCGTATAACTCCTGCCCATCGGATACTTCAGATCCAGATTGAAGAAGGTATCCTTGGCTTTGGAATCGTATGATCCGTCCAAGGCTAAAACAAAGGACTTGATCGCGCCATCGGGATTGACTCCGTCTGTACGAGGATCCGCCGCCTTCAGATAATACGTAACACCACCTGAAAATTCGCTGATATTCCCGAACCGCATCAGTCCGGAGCGCAGGGTAAACTGTTTGGTGACAGGAACAGACACGCCGAGGGCATATCCCAACCCCTTCTTGTTGAACTGGCCCAGTGAATCTTTGACCGCTGTGCGCAGCGTATTGCTAATCACACCAAGGGTATCGTCAATAACCGCCTGCAGCGAATCGCTTATGGTCGCCCCTACGAATTCCGGATTGAGACTCGCCAGAAACTCATTATCGGTACGCGCCTGAATCAGATTTAGTGCCGCCTGCGGCAGTGTGCCGCCGCCGCGACCGCCTCTGCCGATCTTCATCATCAGCGCAGGCTCTCCAACCTTTCCATCTGGATTTCGGCCCGCTCCCCAGAAACTTCTGCCCACATAATAGCGTCCACCTACCGTAATCAGCGAAATCCCTCCCAACTGGATGTCCGCAAGCGCGGAAAGCCGCTCGGAAACGGGCAACAGGAAGGAGAGACCGATTTTCCGGGAACTGTTCAGATCACCAACCGGCGTGTTCACCGTCGTATCGGCCAAAGTGCGCCGGGAAGCAGAAAGCAATTTATAAATTGAATCCGGCGCAGCTGTTTGAATGCGACTGCCGAGCCCCACCTGAAGCGTGGGCACCCAGCCGCCTAATCGTCCATCGGCACTCACGATTTTGGCCGCCTGCAGCGGGGGCATTTCCGGCGCCTGCTTGAGCCTGTCCATAATGGCTTCCGCGGATCCTTCGGGCATTGGACGCACACGAATCTTTCCTGCCCGTGCTTCCTGGTCGAGTATTTGAAGGTCCATACCGCGAACCAGATCGATCACCTCAGCAGTCGACAGTCTCGGAAAAACCTCAACCACGCGAATCGCTCCCAGAGGTGTCTCACCACCCAGATCCTCCATAGTAACCGGATGGATAATGGACTCGTGCCGGAGCAACTGCAGCATCCTCGAAGGCCTGACATCGTCATTCGAGCCCATGTCTATGTAGACAAGCCTGCCCTCGTCACTGAGTCGATACAGCATATATCCGGGGGCTTTGTCCTTCGCGTCTGCCGGAATCGCAGTGAGCAAAAACAGACCGAGCAATAATATGATTCGCATAAATGCCATTTCTAACACTCCAGATCTACAAGATTGTAGGGTCTACTTTTCTTCAACTACCACTTCTTCCGGTTCAGGAATCATCTCATCCATCTCTTCGTCGGCCTCGAGGAACTCATCTTCACCTTCTTCATCCTCGTCGTCACCGCCATCTCCGCCGCGCTTCATCATCTTCATCAGGAACAAACCGGCGGCGCCCAGAACACCCATAATTAGCGCAACCCACCAGTAATCGAATATGCTCGACTCCGGTTCTTCCATCTCCAGATCCTCGTCGAACAAATCGTCTTCCATTGCAACAGCCGCGCTTTCCGGCGCCACTGCTGCCGGTTGGCCGATGGTTTCCTCGATCAACATATTCTCTTCGAAGGAAAGCCGATACGTCTTGTTTCCAATGCTGATATAAACCGACTCCTCATCGCCCCTGCGCAGCACCTTGAGCTCGGTCATATCACCCATGTCCTGTGTCTTGACCTCGGCTGTGTCCCTGGCGATGATAATCTCCTGCCGATCCTCGAGCGTATGAATCCTGCCCTCCATAACGACCATGCGTTCACGCATATTTCTTACGGCATTGATCAGGGTATTCAACCGCTTTTCCGAGCCGGAAATTCGTCTCAATGTCCCCTTTAGATCGGTAATGGACTTCTGGTTGGCCCGAATCTCGTCTGCCAGGCTCTTGGTCAACATCTTGATTTCTGACCTGGCCTCGGAGACTTCTTCCCGTATTTCTTCTGCGGGCGTGGGCGCCACATCCAGACCTTCGACCAGGTCCCCCACTCTCAGCGGGATATAGGTCTCCATGACTCTGGCGGAGGAGAAATTGGGACCGATCTTCTTAAGCTCGATCCTCCCGATTCTCACACGTGGACTTCCCAGATCCTTTTTCGTTACCGGGTGGATAATCGGATCTACCTGCCGGTATACATCGGCCTGCATCCCCTTTTTCAACTCACGGTCGGCGCCGATGCCTATGAAGACGGTCTGGCCTTCCAGCTTGATGATCTTGGTTTGGCCGTGAACCGTGGCGGCGCCGAATAACGAAACTGCTGCAATCAGAAATGACAAAACTGTTTTCATAACGCGACCCTGTATAAGGGGTATGGGGGAGATCTTCTGTCTTAAACTTCTGTTTCATCTTGCCTGTCGATTCGGGCGCCCGTTGAGTTCCTGGACTCCCGCACCGACAAAACCGTGTCATTCAAGTGTTCGTCGCTGCTGTTCGGACAATCGATGTTGTAATGAAGTCCTCTGCTCTCTCTTCTCGACAAGGCGCTGCGAACGGTGAGTGCAGCTACAGTGGTGATGTTCCGCAATTCCAGAAGCGCTTCCGTCACCTTCGTACCTTTGTAAAACTCCTCTACTTCCTGGGCGATCATCCCGATCCTTCGGGAGGCCCGCTTCAGCCTGAAATCGGATCGTACAATCCCGACATAATCACCCATCAACTCCTGAATTTCCATTCGGTCGTGCGACAGCAGAATCCATTCTTCGGTATTGAAAACGTCATCTTCCTGCCAATCGTCTACCCGGGGAAGTGACGGCCGATCCTGAAGACTCGCCGATGCGTGATGAAACGCGCGGTCCGAGAAAACAAGCGCCTCGAGAAGAGAATTGCTCGCCAATCTGTTGGCGCCGTGGAGACCGGTGCAGGTGACTTCTCCCGAAGCATCGAGCCCGCTGACATTCGTTCTGCCTTCCGTGTCCGTAATCACCCCACCGCACATATAATGCGCTGCTGGAACCACGGGAATAGGCTGTGTGGCCATATCGATATTGTGCTCGCTGCACCGCTGGTAGATATTCGGAAAGCGGGTCCGCAGTTCCTGTTCCGGTTCGTGCGTGATATCGATATAAACACATGGTTCACCGCTCTTCTTAAGTTCACTGTCTATGGCCCTGGCGACGATATCCCGGGGGGCGAGAGAACCCATTTCGTGATATTCGTCCATAAACCGTCTGCCTCGACGGTCCACCAGAACGCCCCCGTGACCTCTTACCGCTTCCGAGATCAGGAATGAGCCGGAATCGGGATGATACAGGGTCGTTGGATGAAACTGCATAAATTCGAGATTTGCTATCAGAGCCCCGGCACGGTAAGCCATTGCGATGCCATCACCCGTTGCGATCCGGGGGTTGGTGGTATGGAGATAAATCTGTCCCGCACCACCAGAACAAAGTAATGTGACTCGCGCCAGAAACTGCTTTACGACACCTGTTGTGGTATCGAGAGCATAAGCTCCCCAGCAGTGGATGCCGCCCTCCGAAGTGTCTTGCGCCTCCAGGAGGTGATGCTCAGTAATCAGGTCCACAGCCATATGGTGTTCATACTGGCTGATATTGGGATGTTCCTCAGCGGCAGCTGTCAGGGCCCGTTCGATTTCCCTGCCCGTCAAATCTGCTGCGTGAACGATCCGGTGCTTCGAGTGCCCGCCTTCTCTACCGAGGGCGAGCCCGCTGTGGGTACTTGTGAACTCCGCACCCCATTCGATCAACTCGCGCACCATCCGGGGTCCCTGTCCGACCATCATCTCCACCACATCTTGCCGGCAAAGTCCTGCACCAGCCTTCAGTGTATCCTCGACGTGAGAATCGAAAGTGTCTTCGGGATCCAGAACCGCGGCGATGCCACCCTGCGCGTAATTCGTATTGGACTCCCGGGACTCCTTCTTTGTGATGATGGCTACAGAACCTGACTCCGCTGCTTTAAGAGCAAACGACAGGCCAGCAATTCCACTCCCAATAACCAGGTAGTCCGTATCCTTTGTTTGTGACACCGATCCGAGTCTTTCTATAAAATGGGAAGAACCCTATCCATTAGGTTGTGGACGGCATCACACACAAAATATTGTATATGAACCCCTTCGGCGTCACCACCAGAGCAGGGTTCCCGGAAGGTCCACCGAGAAACGAAAAAAGGGCGGAGCTTTCCCCATCCTGCGGGAAACCCACCCCTCACACGCACTGTCAGGAGGAACATTTTGCCCGGTGCCGCCCACTTAAGTCCTGATTATGACAAGGCTTGCGACACAATGGCGAACAGCCTGGCGAGACTCAGTCCGTGCCCTTCACGTCCTCCTCATTGTCCGACTTCTGAAACCGTTTCGAGACCACCTTCTTCACCGTTCGAACCTGTTTCTCCGCCTCATCCAGCAGATCCTGCCCGGTCGATTCCAACTCACTTGCGGTCTCGCGAAGGTTACCTTTAATATCGTCGACCCTTCTCCTGACCCGAGATCGCGTCACACGTCCGCTGGCCGGAGCGATCAGACATCCGATTGCCACGCCAAGCAGAATCCCGAAAAACAGGCCGG
>CAVOEZ010000183.1:0-7494 GCA_963694355.1 Latescibacteria bacterium UBA2968
CGTACCCAACAGAAGGACAATTATGAATATGCCCTTGCCCAGATCCTGGCCCTTCAAACTTCCCATAAGTTTAGGATCTCGTGAGAGATAGGCACTTGCCGCATAAAGCTCTTCGCCCATCAGGGTGTAGTCGCAAGTAGTGACAAAAAATGGCAGTTGGGTATAAGCGTCCGTTGCTGCGATCTGGATTGCACCGGTGGCGGAGCCGGTTTCTGCCAACAATAGGGATTCCGCATAAAAATACCCAATCAACAGGTTCGCCGCGGGTTTCTCGCGAACCATCATTCCTTCCAGTGCTGCGGCGTAACTGAACTGGTCGGCTGCGGCCATGAATATGTTGTCCGAATTGTAGGCATCTGGCCTGCCCGCTTCAATGCACGCCTCCTTGACGACCTCTTGACTGACGGACATGACAATGGGATCCCGATTGCCAACCTTGAGCAGGGTATCATATTCAGCGGTTCGTTTTGCCACCTGACCCAGTATGTTGACTGCGGCAATAGTGGAAGGGCTTCCCATATCGTGAAGGCCATGGATGAAGAGGACCGGTTTCCCCATTTCCGTTGCGCGCCCTAGCGCCTCGTCCAGCGCTTCCAGACCGGGAAGCCGTCGGATGGTGAGATCACGCCTTCGGGCAAGGCCGATGTATCCAAGGATTGCCGCAGAAAAAAGGCTCCCAAGAATTAAATTGTTGAGCTTGGACCAATCGAAATAGTTTGGGTAGGCCCGAGCCTCTATGATCTCACTAGGTTCTCCCTCGATGTCCACACGCAGGTAATACGTCATCTCGTTTTCGAGCGAGACCGTAGCATCCTTTACCGGGCTGTATGAAGAGATGTGGTGAAATTGACGGCTGTTGTTTTGCTCAGTATGGCCAAAGGTTGCAGGATCGCTCGAAAGGAGTTCAGGTTCTGAGCTGGCGAATTCGGCTACAGTATGAAATGGCCCCACACGAGACTCTGCGATCCGGATCTGGAAAGGCGTGCCTTTGGGCAGATCGGAACGGACGGGCCAGGTCAGGGTGATACTCCCACCCCGATCATTGGGTGTATCGAAGGCTTCGACCTTTTCCAGTCTGGGCACACCCCGGGCTTCTGCAGTGAATGTCACGAGGGCGAGCATACAAAGCACGCTATACATTAGTGGTTGTCCCGATGAGGAGGAAGTTTGTCATGTTACTCCTCAATTCGTTCTACGTTGGCTCTGGGCAGGATCGCCCGCGACCCATCTTCGAAGGTGGCTTCCATTACGCGAACGAAGACTTCGGATTCGACCCGCTGAAGTTCTGCGGGCAAAGCGCTGACCACGCCGATCTTTCCAAAATGCGGAGCACGTATCGCCCGGAAGACAGATCCAACCGCCAGCCCGGTGTTCGAGTCGGCACGCTCATCTTTAGTATTCCGTGAATCTCCCGGAATCAGGATTTCAGGTCGCATGACACCCGCCCGAATCTGTGTCGCACCGGAAATGGATGCCTTTCGGCCATCGTGTTCTTTCAAGATCGCACAGGTTCTCGGGGCCATTTCAATATCCCCGAATCCTTCTGTAACGATTGCGGTAATTCCGATATCTTCATTTCCTGTTATGGCCACGCCCAGATCATATCCCAACACGGATTTCAGGTCCTGGTCCCGAATGCCTCCACCAATAATTCCCACAGCCCCGAAGTCTCTGGCACGGTTGAGCAGCTCGATGGTGATCAGGCCCGGAAGAACGAGAATTTTCCCCCGGCACCGCTCACCCTGGCTTTCCATATCATCTATGGACCGTCGGTCCGAGAGGACCAGGATTTCCCCCCAGCACTCGCCACCAATACCAAAAATCCCCTGAATCATTGCACCGACCGTCTCGATTACGACCCCCTCATTGGGGAGGGTATCCACCACCACCCCGTCCACGTAGGCGTGGACTTCAATTGGTCGTGGGGGCATCCTGAGTATGACCTGTCCGGTGACCTCCGATATGCTCTCGACGGTGCCCTGGATTGGAGATGGAACGGTGGTTTTGAACCACTTGATGAAGGGCCGAGTTTCTGCAAGGGGTTCGCCTACCTTGATCTCATCTCCTTCGTACTTCAAGAGATAGGTGCGCAATTCTCCAGGCGTCACACCCAGTCGATTTACCAGATTGATTGTGGTGACGTCTCCTGGCAAATCCGTGGTGGCCACGACCTGGTCCCGCGATACGACCTGGTTCAGGTCTACAAGGACTTCACCGGCAAGCGGAAGCTGTCTTACTTTTCGGACCGTAGCCATTCTGGTCACGCGCAGGCCCGGGGTATAGGTGTGCGCCATTTTAGACTTTCATTTTCGGGTCCAGGGCATCCCGCAGTCCGTCGCCCAGGAGATTATACATGGTAACCGTCACGAATATGGCAAATCCGGGTACCACCACAAGCCACCAGGCGGCCGTATTGCTTCTTGCACCGGCCAGGATGGCTCCCCATGTGATGGCTTCGGCCGGGACCCCTATTCCTAGAAAACTCAGACCGGATTCAGCAAGGATGGCTCCTGCAACCCCGAAGGCAGCAGGGATGAGAACCGGGGCGATGGCGTTGGGTAGAATGTGAACGAACATGATTCTACTGTTCGAATAACCAAGACTCTTTGCTGCCGAGACATAATCGTAGCTTCGCACCTGCAGGAATTGTGAACGCGTGAGTCTCGCAATTCCAACCCAACCCGTAAGGCCCAGAATAAGCATTATGAAAAACAGGCTCGGTGGGAAAAATGCAGCTGCAGTGATGATAAGAAAAAAAACGGGGATCGCTGACCAGAGCTCGAAAACTCTGGACAATGCGATGTCTATCCAGCCCCCGAAGTAGCCTGCCAGCGCGCCCAGGAAAACCCCAACAATCATGGAGATGCCCACGGAGACGAAGCCGATCGTCAGGGCATATCTTGTGCCATGGACCAAACCAGAGAGCACATCCCTGCCCAGTCGGTCGGTTCCCAAAAAATGTTCCAGTCCAGGAGGCTCAAATTTCTCGCCCAGTCTGATGTCTCCAGGTCCATAGGGGACCGGCGGAAATATGGCGTATTCTGCGGGCATCCGCTTGAAGTTTTTCCGCTTCGTCAATTCTGCCGGCCAATCTGCCAGGCCAAGATAGACCGCGTACTGTCTGATTACCGGAAAATAGGTCTTGCCCCTATATTCCATATAATAAGGCTTGTTTCCGGCGATAAAATCTGCGAAGAGGGCGATCAGTGCAAGTACACATATTGCAGCAAGCCCCATCATGGAGGGTCTGTTCCGTTTGAACTGCTTCCATACCAGTTTCGAATAGGCCTGGCCAGCACCTGTCTCTTCCACGTCATCCTGGGGTGAGGGAAGTTCCATTTTCGTAGCCGTTGCCATGATTAGCCTTGAATCCTCGAAAATTCGATTCTGGGATCCACAACTTTGAGCAGTAAGTCTGCCATCAGGATACCCAGAAGAGACAGTGTCGATCCGATGGTGAATATGGCCATGACCATGGGGTAGTCACGAACGATCACGGACTGAAATGCGAGGAATCCCATCCCAGGAATGGTGAATATGGTTTCAATGAACACAGATCCCGCTATCATACCCGGCAGAAGATTTGCGAGGATAGTTACTATAGGAATGAGCGAGTTGCGGAATACGTGGCGAAGGATGACTACTTTTTCGGCCAACCCTTTCGCTCTGGCGGTGCGGACATAGTCCTGTCTCATATTTTCGAGCATGCTGGTTCTCATGAACCGGGAAATGCCGGCAAAACTCGCGTAGGTAGAGGCCAGTACGGGCAGGATCATGTGATGTGTGTGGTCCTTCAATAACCGCCAGAAACCCCATTCCGAAGTGGCATCTATGGACCAGATGCCAGAGGCAGGAAACCAGTACAGAAACTCCACATTGCACAGAAATATGATGAATAACATCCCGACCCAGAAGCTTGGCATGGACCACAATCCGAATGTTGCAGTGGTCAGGATTCTGTCGGCGAGGGTGTCCTGGTTGACAGAGAGATATATTCCAAGAGGCATCCCGACCAAATAAGCGATGATCAGACCGATGATGTTGATTTCAATGGTGATCGGAAGACGTTCCAGGATGTGGTGAATAACCGGCTGCTGGTCCTTGAATGATCTGCCGAAATTCAGGGTGACAAACCGTTTGTTATCCAGGTGGAACAGCACCAACCCGGCGCCGTTGTATTTGTAATTCTCCTCCACTTTGATCGACCTGCCCTGCCAGAAGGAGGATTGTGTCAGTTGGGAAACACGATCCGGATGGAAACGCGCCAAAGCCTCGAGCAAGTGGTCCTTGCGGGACTGGCCATCGAGGGCAGCGAGGGCATCTCTTTGGGCATGATCCATTTTACGGATTGTCTGGTCAACCAGAATTGCCGAGCGTTCGTATTGCGAGAGTGGTTCAATCCACAGCACCAGGTTGGACAGCCAGGAGAGATACTGGAGATGAATCGGCTTGTCCAACCCAAGCTGCCTGCGCAGGTCTTCCCGGATCTTGTCGGAGTCCGACTGGCGATCGGTCGAGATTCCTTCACCACTGGCCAAACCTCCCAGGAAGAGATCAACGGGATCTCCAGGGGCCAGGTGCATGATGGAAAATGAGATGATCGTTATCCCAATGAGCGTAGGGATGACGAGCAGCATGCGCTGAATGATGTATTGAATCATATGAGTTTGAAGGATGCATCCGGCTGAGCGTACGGCTGGCCTGATATCTGGCCATAGCGGATCCGACTATTGATACAGGCGATCTGCGGGATCTACCCACCATTCCTGAGGGACCTGGCCGATCGGGTACCAGTTCACGCCAGCGAA
Source organism: Latescibacteria bacterium UBA2968 (assembly GCA_963694355.1). Classification (GTDB taxonomy): domain Bacteria; phylum Latescibacterota; class UBA2968; order UBA2968. The sequence continues at coordinate 4,809 of CAVOEZ010000183.1, forward strand.
CCGGCGGCTGTAGGCCGTGGCGACCCTGGATTTCCATAGGAAGGTATAGGGCTGCTCTTCGTGCAGGATCTCCTGAAATCGTCTGTACATCTCTATTCGCTTGTCCATGTCGAATTCCTGACGATAGTCCTCAAGAATCTGATCTACTTCTTTGTTGATGAAGCTTATGAAATTAGATCCAGTTCCCTCTACCTGAGATGAGTGCCAAATCTGATACGCATCGGGAGGGAATCGAAGACTGTCTGTCCACCCAAGGGTGCAGGCGTCAAAATTCTTGTTCTTGATGCGTTCCAGGAAAATGGTCCAGTCCAACTCGCGCACTTCGCAGGAAATTCCGATGTCCTGCAGTTCATACTGAACCGACAGGGCGATATCTTTTCTGATCTGATTTCCAGAATTCACCAGGAACTCGAATTTGAACGGAGTCCGCACGCCGTCGATCTCCTTGTCGAGAATTCCATCTGCGTCGGTGTCTTTCCATCCCGCCTCTTCCAGGAGTTTGAGAGCTGTATCCGGATCGAAATCATAAGATTCAAGATCGTGATTGTACTCTGGCCTAAATTTGTGTATGGGACTTTCCACGGCTTCACCAAGCCCAAACAACAGGTTCTTTACAAGACTTCCACGATTGGTCAGATGCGTCAGGGCTTTTCGCACCTTCTTGTCTTTGAAAAGCGGGTGGGCATTGTTCCATCCTATGTAAGTGTATCCGGAAGAATAATTGATACCCTTCATGAACCTGTCCATGAATTCCGGTGACCAGCTTTTGTCCTTGAATTCGAGTGGGCGCAATGCATACCGGTCCAGATTTCCGTTCGTCAATTCTATGAAGGCGGCATCCGTGTTGTTGATGATCTTGAAGACGATCTTGTCCACGTATCCCGGAGGAGGAATATTCTCAATGTCCTTGCCCCAGTACTTCTCATTCCTGGTGAGGACAACCTTCTGGCCCGTGGAAACATCATTTTCCCAGTCGGCAATGGTGTAAGGGCCGGATCCCAGGCTTTTTCTGTTGTAGTTTTGATTAAACTGTTCAGCAAATCTGTTCACCCGGTCTTTGTGCGGGCCCGTTTCCCATGAACCGTCGATAAGCGACTGGATTTTTACCGGATCCAACAGCCCGTCTGGATCGTAAAAGTGCCTGGGCAAGATATCGAACGATCCCAGGGAGATATCATTCCTGAAGTAGCGTTTATTGCACACAAATGTAATGGTACGCTTGTCGTGCTGGACCACATCTTTTATTGCCGAATAGTAGTTTCGTAGGTGTGGCGCCAGCACCCGCGGGTTCTGTATGGTCTTCATGCTGAACAGAACATCGTCGGCCGTCATCGGTTTGCCGTCGGCAAAGTGGATGCCTTCTCGTAGTTTGAATGTATAGGACAGCTTGTCTTCTGAAATGGTTGGGTAGTCCACAGCGAGCATGCCCTTAAGGGCATATGGTGGCGTGTTTTCAGGATAGAGCAAAGATTCCAGGAGGAAGTTGTTTACCGTTGACGCGCCACTGTCGTTGGAGGTGTAGGGGTTGAAGTTTTCGGGATCAGATAGAAAGTGCCGCACCATCCAGTCGCCATAGCCGGGCGCACTCGCTCCGGTGTACTTGAGGGAGGCCTTGTCGGTTCGATCAAGAACAATGATATCTTTGGTCTCAGCAAGGGCCCGTTCCACCTCCTGCCAGGGTGTCTTTTTGGCACAGGCAGACAAAAGCAGGCCTGCTGCCAACGCGATATATATGGCGGTTGAACTGAACTGGTGATTCATCTGTCAGGTCTCCTGAATAGGGGTTACATCCGGATACAACTCCATGGAACGGTTCCAGGCCGTCACCTGATCAACCCGGTCTCTATCGTTCTGCGCGAACTGGATAGGCCGCCCCCGGCCGTCTAAAATGAGGCCCACCACGCCGCCACTTATATGCTTCTCCACCTGTTGTCCCTTCCCGTTTCCCAGGTCCCAGTTTCTGGCGGGCTTCAGGATCAGATCCGCCTGTTGATCCTCCGAAAAGGGGATCTGGAAAATCTCCCCTGAAAGAAGTTCACCTCTTTTTGTTTCTGATCCGAAGGTGATTTCATACTCCACACAGGGTTCACCCGGAATTCCCGCACCGACCGGTGCGACACAGGTGCCCAGTTCAATCAGGCAGTCCCGCTCGAAGACCTCGGCTGCTGCTGCTTCGTTCACGGTGGAGAACACACCAAGGTGTGGCATCATAAAAATGCTGTCCACCGCGAGCCTGGTGATCCCTTCGGGTTGGAAAGCGTCTATGAGCATTGCTGCACACTGACTCCTGCGCGGCGCGTGGGACAGGACACCTCCACTACCCACGAGAAGATCCAGGCGGAGCATATCTATGAGACTGTTGCCGGACGCGGATTGCTCGAATACGTCCGAGAGGGTTCGCTCGGTCTGGACTCCTTTGAGCCCAACAGCCAGCGCCCTGTGCTGTTCGAATGCAAGACGCAATGCCTCGCGAGCAATTGCCTGCTCGATTTGCAGTTCAGCCAAAGTGTGTGGCACCGTGGTGGGACGGATCATTTTATTCTTGATGCGATCTCTGAGATCGGATTCATCGATCCGGAATGGCACCCACTTCAAGACATTGGAGAGTCCGGCCTCGGCAAGTACATTCGAAATACTGTACGACATCCCAAGGTTGGCGCTGACCGTACGGTTGAAGATGTCCTGA
>CAVOEZ010000184.1:0-7489 GCA_963694355.1 Latescibacteria bacterium UBA2968
AATGTCAATAGAGTCACATAATCTTTAAAATCACAATTTTCCCAGTGCAGGGAATATTGGTCTTGGATTCTTGATTCTCGGGATCTGGATTCTGGTTTTCGGAACAAAGTCTCTTAACTGCCGGGAGCACCGTAGATAGAGGCTGCTTCGTCCTTTCGAAGCCTCCTTGAGTACCCGGAGCACCGGACTTTCGAATTACCACCGGACCTTTTCGAAAAAAATTTAAGGATATACCTTAGCCCCCGGTCTGGACCTGACAGATTGGCTTGGTGACAGGTCACAAATTTTCTTGACTTTGTTCCTGTGGAAAGCTATCTCGTGTCTGTCCACACGGCGTGGTTTTTTCCTCAAAGGAGAGGCAAATGCGGATCGAAGATGTGGATACCCCCTTCGTGATGGTTGACCTGGACGCCCTGGAAGCGAATCTGGTCAAATATCACACCTATTACAAGGAACACGGGATCGGTTTCCGACCTCACATTAAGACACACAAAACACTAGCAATCTCTCGGATGCAGCTAGAAGCGGGCGCCGTGGGGATTACCTGCCAGAAGCTGGGTGAGGCGGAAGTGATGATCAATGGTGGGCTCGTTACAGACATCCTGATCCCTTACAACATTATTGGCAAACAGAAGCTGGAACGGCTGACCGCACTTGTCCGACGCGCACCGATCACCGTGGCGGTGGATTCCGAGTATACCGCCCTCGGCTTATCTGAAGCGGCCTCAGCAGACGACGTTACGATCGGCGTCATCATCGAAGTGGAAATGGGGTTCAAGCGAACGGGTGTGGCGACGCTGGAAGGGTCTTTGGAACTCGCGAAGGTTGTGGACGGGTTGCCCGGTCTGGAACTCAAGGGATTTATGGGCTTTCCGACGCCTCCCTCGACACGTGCACTCTTTCAGGAAATGATCGCTCTTCTCGACAAGTCCGGACTCCCTCACCCAATCGTAAGCGGTGGTGGAACGGGCAGTGCACTGCTCGCTCACGAAATCCCCGAACTAACCGAATACCGCGCAGGAGAGTATCTGGTTGGCGGGCAATATCACCTCAAGAACGGGACGCACACGGTAGAACAGTGTTCGCTCCGGGCGGTTTCAACGGTGATCAGCCGTCCAGCCGACGACAGAATGTTCCTGGACGCGGGAAGCAAGACGCTGAGCGCTTCGGCCTACACCGACGGATCGATGGGCCACATTGTGGAATACCCGGACGCAATCATTAACGACGCCTCCGAGGAACACGGACACGTGGACATCTCGGCCTGTGCGAGCAAGCCTGAAATCGGCGAGCGGATCCAGATCATCCCTGCGCACCCCTGCCCCTGTGTCAACGAGCACGATGAACTGATCGCCGTCAGAAACGGCAGAGTGGAAGCGGTGTGGCCGGTGCACGCGCGTGGGAAGATCCGATAGGTGCTTCTCTCTTGCCAAGGTGTTCTCGCTAATGCGTGCCGTGTTTCCCGACCGAAGGCTGGCTCCCACACACTTACTTACCCAACGGTTTTATGAACTTGAAGGACGCTCATTTCGTTCGGTTGAACTCCGAACTGATGCCGATCAATCCACTGGAGGCTTCTCTTTACGAGCGCTACGGAATTCGGGTTGTGGCGGTTGAAGCGGCGGAACCGGAAGCGATCCTCTCTCACGTCTCCGATTGCGACGCCCTGGCCGTCGTCTCTGCCTCGCTGCCAAAACTGGTCATCGATGGGCTCTCCAGGTGCCGACTGATATCCCGCCTTGGAAATGGGACGGACAAGATCGACGTCGCCTCCGCGACCGGAAAGGGAATCATCGTCTCAAATGTCACCACTTTCTGCAACGGAGAAATGGCGGACAACGTAATGGCCTTTCTGCTCGCGTTGAATCGCCAGATCCCTCGAATGAACCGGCTGATGCTTGCCGGCGATTATATGAAAGCCCGCGTGGAGGGCCTGGCGCTTTCCCGCCTGTCCGGACAGACCCTGGGACTCATTGGGTTCGGCGCGAGCGCAAAGGCGGTCGTTGAACGCGCCAAACCGTTCGGCCTCGAGATCCTCGCGACACGTAAGAATATGTCCGCGTCTCACGAGGAAGCCAACGCACTCGGTGTGGAAATCGTGGACCTGGACACACTGCTGGCGAGATCGGATTACGTCTCGCTGCACCTGCCGCTGGACGCAGGCACCCATCATCTCCTGGACCGGGAGACGCTGAAGAAGATGAAGCCGGGTGCCTGCCTGATCAACACCTCGCGAGGGGCTATTGTCGACGAAAACGCGCTGGCGGATCTGCTCGCACAAGGTCATCTCGGGGGCGCTGGGCTGGACACCTTCGAAGTCATCGACATATTCGGCGGAAAGGAATTGCCACCTGATCACCCACTTGCACAACTGGACAACGTGATCCTCACACCTCACGTCTCGGGACTCTCGGTAGAGGCGTCCGAGGAAGTCACCACCACCGGGATCCGGAACCTCGTCTCGGTACTGAACAGAAAAATGCCGCACCCGGACAACATCGTGAACGCTGGCGTGACACCGAGATTCGCCCTGGAGGCGCACGACCCCAGCCTGTTCACCCACTGAAACCATCATCTATAGGAGCAAACACAATGGCCAAGCAGTCCAGCCCCGAACCGTTCTACTCAATGGCTCGCCGCGCGGGAGATATTCTCTTTCTCTCTGGATTCGGTCCGGTAAAAGATGGAGAAGTCGTCGGCGCGAACATCGAGGAACAAACCCTCTTCACAATGGACGCGATGAAAGCCGTACTCGAAAAAGAGGGCGCCACTTTCGACAATGCCGTCCGAGTCAATGTATTCCTGCTGGATATGGCCGATCGGGATGGCTTCAATGAGACTTATATGAACTACTTCAAGAACAGAGGCAGAATGCCTACCCGTCGTTTGATCGGCGCGGGAGATATGTACAAGGGCATTCTCGTGGAAATCGACCTCACGGCCTACGTGGGTGACGAATAATCGCTGAACACGGACGGACTTTTTTCAGTGCCTGACTCCCAACCTGATACCCGGATCTGAATTTATGTCACATCCCGTATTCGACCTGACCGATCGCGTGGCCCTCGTCTCCGGAGCGGCCAGTGGAATGGGCAAAGCGATGGCCATTGGCTTCGCCGAGTCCGGCGCGGACCTGATGCTTGCCGACCGCAACACCGAAGGAATGGAAGACACCGCTGCACAGATCGAAGCGTTGGGTCGAAGAGCGATCCCGGTCACCTGCAACGTGGGCGACATCGACCAGATCCGAAGAATGTTTTCCCGTCTGGACAAGGAATTCGGACGGATCGACATCCTCGGCAATGTCGCCGGAGAGGCCAGCCTAGCAGCACCTGAGGACATCACTCTGGACCAGGTTCAGGAGGTGATGCAGACCCTCGTCATCGGGCGATTCTGCTGCTGCCAGGAAGGCGGTCGCCGAATGCTCGCGGCAGGCAAGGGCAGCATCATCAATATCGGTTCCCTCGCCAGTGTCACCGCGCTCGGCCGCGGACACATTGCCTACAGTATGTCGATGGGTGCGGTCGCACAGATGACCCGGGAGCTCAGCACCGAATGGTCCGGCAGAGGTGTGCGTGTGAACGCGATCCTGCCCGCACAGGTGACGAACCCCTCCCTCGAAAAACGAATCGCCGCGGAGCCCCGAATGGTCGACACCTGGTTGGGCGGCATTCCAACGGGCAGATTTGGAAAGCCCGAAGACATCGTCGGGGTGGGCATCTTCCTGGCCTCGGACGCGTCTGCCTGGGTAACCGGCGTATTGTTACCGATGGACGGGGGAAATCTGGCGATGAATGCGGGGGGGACGTATCCGGGTGGACCGAATATAAGCGGATGAGGGAAAGAAGAAGAGCGTCCGGAATGGTGCGTCCGGGGTCCGGAGTCCGGCGGGGAAGGCGTCGCAGAGATCGCCGAGGTGAGAGCTGAAACCGAACACAAAGCAAGCGGACACGCAGGTGAGCGTTAAACGATATCTTACTATAGAATGATGTCTCAACAATTTGAGATTGGACATTACGACGTGGCTGAAGCGATTGATCATTTGAGTAAAGAGCAGCTGCTTTCCCTGTATCGCACGATGCTCACCATTCGTCGTACCGAGGAGCAGTTGGCGCGTTCCTACGCGGGTGGGAAAATTCCCGGGGCCTGTCACACCTACGTTGGCGAGGAGGCCATTGCCTCGGGTGTGTGTGGGCACCTGAATCACGACGACGCGATCTTCAGCACGCACCGTGGTCACGGACACGCGCTCGCCAAGGGTGTGAGCATCAAGGAGTTGATTGCTGAACTCTACGGCAAGGCCACCGGGTGTTCGCAGGGCCGAGGCGGAAGTATGCACCTGTTCTCCCCGGAGATCGGGTTGATGGGCACCAGCGGAATCGTCGGCCCCTGCATTCTTCAGGCTGCCGGCGCCGGCTACTCCTTCCAGTTGCTGGAAACCGACCGTGTGGGCGTGGCCTTTTTTGGTGACGGCGGCGTTAGCAATGGTGCGTTTCACGAGGGATTGAATCTCGCCGCGATCTGGGATCTCCCGACGATATTCGTACTCGAAGACAACCAGTTCGCCACCGAAGTCGCCTTCAACACCGTTGCCCGAATCACCGATGTGGCCAAACGCGCAGAAGGCTACGGGATACCGGGTGTCACGGTTGACGGAAACAACGTCCTCGAAGTGCACCGGGTTGCGGGCGAAGCAGTCCGGCGTGCCCGAAACGGCGAGGGTCCGACGCTGCTCGACTGCAAAACCTACCGCACGCGTCCTCACGCCGAGGGAATGCGCGACGGAGGCTACCGGACCGCTGAAGATGTCGAAGCCTGGAAAGCGCGCGACCCCATCGAACAGCTCGGAGATCGCCTCGTCACCGACGGCGTGGCGAGTGACGACGACCTCGACGAGATCGAAGCAGAAATCACCTCCGAGGTGAAAGCCGGTGTGGCATTCGCCGAAAGCAGCCCCTGGCCCGATCCCACCACGGTGATGGATCACACTTTCAGCAGCGGATCTTGATCGATGCGAGAACTGACCTATATCGAAGCCACTCACGAGGCCCTTTCCGAAGAAATGGCCAAGGACCCCACCATCTTCGTGGTCGGCGAAGGGATCGGTGAACGGGGCGGAAACTTCAACACCACCAAAGGTCTCTACGACCTCTACGGCCCCCGGAGATTGCGGGACACCCCGATTTGCGAAAGAGGATTCGTGGGACTCTGTACGGGAGCGGCGATGACCGGCACCAGGCCGGTGGTCGACTTTATGTTTCTCGACTTCATCCTCGACGGATTCGGCGAACTGGCCAACCAGATCTCGAAAATGCAGTATATGAGCAGTGGTCGCCTCAAGATGCCAATCGTATTGCGAGGGTGTATCGGAATGGGCGGCGCAACCGCCACACATCACTCCGGGAACTACTACCCCATCTTCGCGCATCTTCCTGGATTCCGAGTCGTCCTTCCAACAAACGCCTACGATGCCAAGGGATTGTTCAAGACCGCGCTCCGGAGTGACGACCCGGTACTTTTCCTTGAGCACAAGACGCTGCTCAATACGAAAACGCCAGTTCCCACTGAAGAATACACCATTCCATTCGGTGAAGCGGCAGTCGTCCGCCAGGGTGAAGACCTCACCGTCGTCGCACTCACGCTGATGGTTCACAAGACCCTGGAAGTCAGCCAGAAACTCGCCGGGGAAGGCATCTCCGTAGAACTCATCGACCCGCGAACGGTGGCGCCCCTTGACATCGACACCATCCTCACCTCCGTCCGAAAAACAGGCCGACTGCTCATTGTGGACGAAACATTTGCCCCGTGCGGAATCGGCTCGGAAATCGCCGCACAAATTCAGGAACAGGCCTTCGACGATCTGGACGCACCCATCAGGCGACTCAACGGGCTGCACACGCCAACACCTTACAGTGCACCTCTCGAAAAGGCCGCGATCCCTCAACCGAGTCAAATAGAACAAGCCATTCGAGACCTGATGGCCGAGTAAATCTCGCTGCCACGGATTTTGTCTTCGACTTCTGTCTGTCGTCTGCCCCGATTCCGGCTCTGCACCCTGAGCCTACGACCGACTCCCCCGGACTTCGGACTTCGGACTTCGGACTTCGGACTTCGGACTTCGGACTTCGGACTTCGGACTTCGGACTTCGGACTTCGGACTTCGGACTTCGGACTTCGGACGCTTTTAACTCGAAACTCTTCACTCGAAACTCGCCCATAATGCCAACCCAAATCACAATGCCTCGTCTTGGCTGGACAATGGAAGAAGGCACACTCGTCGAGTGGCTGAAGGCCTCCGGTGATTCGGTCAAAGCCGGTGAAATCATCTTCACCGTTGAAAGCGACAAGGCCCTCAACGAGATCGAGGCCTTCGACAGCGGGATCCTGCACATCCCGGACAACGCACCCAATCCGGATGACACGGTTGCCGTTGGAACGGTCCTGGCCTATCTGCTGGAGCCGAACGAAGAACCCCCTTCCGCAGTGCCCACCGCTGTCACCGCTCCTCCCGAAACACTCCCCGAACCTGCGGCCGCGCCAGTTAGTCCCCAGGCGCCCAAACGGTCGCAGAACCCTTCGCAATCCAACGCCGCGCCTACAATCAGTCCCAGAGCGCTCCGAATCGCTGGTGAACTGGGTGTGGACTGGCAGGCGATTCAGGGCAGTGGGCGAACCGGCAGAATTGTCGAACGCGACATTCGGGCCGCTGCCGAATCGGGAACCGGTGATCGCGTGGCACAGACCCGGAAACTGATTGCCGACCGGTTGACCCGGAGCCATCAGGAAACCGCACCTGTAACGCTACACACAGAGGCCGACGCAACCGCCTTCGTCGCGCTTCGTGAACAGTTTAAATCTTCACTGTCGGATCGCGGACTGGCTGTACCCGGTTACAGCGACCTCCTGATCAAGATCTGCGCGATCTCCCTGGGTGAGCACCTGGTACTTAACGCCACCTGGCAGGACGATCAAGTGGTTCTGAACAAAGCGATTCACATCGGACTCGCCGTAGACACTGAATCCGGCCTCTTCGTACCGGTGATCCGGAACGCGAACCGCTCGAGCCTCCAGGAAATCGCCAGAGCTACGGCCGACCTCACACAGAAAGCTCTGGAAGGTACCGTGCAATCGAGTGAGCTCCAGGGGGGCACGTTTACCCTTACGAACCTGGGGATGTACAACATCGATGCCTTCACGCCCATCATCAATCCACCTCAGTGTGCGATCCTCGGTGTGGGCCGAATCCTCAGCAAACCTGCCGTGGTCGAAGGCGTTGTCGCTCCCCAGGCCCGAATCACGCTAAGCCTCACGTTCGATCACCGCATTGTGGACGGCGCTCCAGCCGCGCGCTTTCTGGACACGGTTCGGGAATATGTCGAAGCGCCCGACCTCTGGCTCACACGATAACCGGAGAAATTCATGAGCGAATCAAGCTGGACCTTCACGGGCTTGCATCACCTGGGCCTCACCGTAACCGACATCGACCGAT
>CAVOEZ010000185.1:0-7469 GCA_963694355.1 Latescibacteria bacterium UBA2968
TTCGATCTCCGAATCCGAGGGTGTCATCATTACATCTACAGTTCCGGTTGGATAATTCACCTTCTGTTTGAAGCGACTTCCATCGGGAAGCTGATGGGTAAAAATCAACTGACTCCCGCCTGGCCGTACAGGTTCTGGACTCACCAGAATATTTCCATGTGCGTGAAGTCCTTCAGGTCCCCCGGTGATATTCGATACACCTTCGGGCAGAACGACTTCGAGGCCGTGTCCATGTTCACCCGGCGTACGGTAGGTCCTGTTACTCCCATTCTTCACAATAACGATCTGGGTAACTTTTCTACTCGCGCCGTCGATCACCAGATGGTGAGCAACTACAGTCAACGCACTATCGGAGTCGCTGGTTTCATATACGCCTATCTCAACGGGTTCCCCGTGGGCGTGTCCCACATCTTGAACGTAACCGACGCCGGCGTATGAGACAGACAGCAGGCCGTGTCCATCCTCTTCGGCAGACTCAGCCTCAAAGGAAAAGCGACCGTTGGCATCTGTGGTATCCTTCAGAACATCGGCAGACTCGCCACCGTGGTGAACAAGACTTACTTCACGGCCTGGCTCCGGCCGCTCGAATGTCTTGTTGACCACGCGACCACTGATTGTCTCAGCATATGAATTGATTGCAAGGAGGGTAATACCGAGGAGTGTAAAGATCCCTATGTTCCGTGTCACTCTCATATCGGCTGGCCGCACTGTGGGCAGAACCGGGCATTGGTGGGCGCCGAGGATCCACAATTCGAACAGGAAGATTTCTTGCCCTTCTTTTTTCTACCGGTCCCTCTCAGCGCCGCAATCTCCTGCTCGATCTTGTCCTCGCCTGATTCCTCTTTTCCATGGCTCTGGTCGATCGCCTTCATGAGTTCTACGGCCTGAGACTGAAATCTGGACCTTGTGGCTTTATAATCGTCTTCCTCAACTTTCCCCATCTTGTAGTCGAAATCCAGTTCCTTGATCGAATCATAAAGCGACTCCCTGCCTTCCAGCAACTGCCGCTTCCGTCCAACCTTCCGGAACTTGAATTCCTGTTGTTTGCCGAATAGAGGCCGGAACACATAAATGATGACCACAGTGGCCAATAGAATAAAAATTGCGCTGATCACAGCTCCCTCTCCTTGAGTTCAGCATCCAGCCGGCTGAGATACTCATCATCTGCTTCTGATACTGTTCTCGGCCGAACCACTGCGACCCGCTGTTTTATCCAGCTTCGCATAACCAGCCCGACCACGACCCCGCCCATTGCCAGCACGAAAAAAGGCATTACCCATGCACTGATATTAAACCCTTCGGCAGGTGGCGTCGAAAAAACTTCCAGACCAAACTCATCCACGAACCCGGCAACAATCATCTCCTTGGTCTTGCCTTCACCCAACTCCTTGCCGATTCGTGCCCTGTATTGGTCTGCCCAGCCACAACTGCACTCGTTAAGCGGGCGCCGGGGGCAGGTTCCGCACAGGCAGGCCATTTCCTTTGCCACCTCTTTAACCTGCCGATCCGTCACCTCTGGGGCCGAATCGAGAGACAAAGGTGCAACAAAAACCAGAACCATATACAACAGTCCAAGGCACGTTTTCATGCGCTGAGTTTTCCTTCCAGTCTCTCAGGAAGTCCGGCCACCCGACGCTTTCTGTTCTTGTCCCGATTGTCGGGCAGCATCGTAATGATCGTGCCCAGTGTCAGAACGTATGCGCCGATCCATACCCACACTACAAGCGGGTTGACATAGACACGGAAGAATGCGCGGCCGTCCTGGCCCTGTCCTTCATACAACACATACAGATCTTCACGTGCTGTGGATCGGATGGCTACTTCTGTTGTACGCTGCTGATCCTGTCGCTTGTAATAAACGTGCTGCTCTGGCCACATCGTACCCAGTCGTTCATCCCCCTTGAAAACGCCGAGCTGTGTCTCTATCACAACAGTCAACGGATTCTGTGATTCCGTATACCCTTCGTATTCCAGACGATACCCGGCAACTTCCAGAGACTCGCCATACTTCAGGGAAGCCTCAACCTCCTGATTGAAGGCGTTACCGGTAAACCCTACGAAAAGGAGGACCATGCCGAAGTGAACGATGTATCCGCCATAGCGTCTTCTGTTCCTGCCTGTAAGATTCCACAGTGCGATCAGATACCCTTCGCCAGAGCTGCTGCCTCTTGCCCTGGCTCCCCTGTGAAACTCGGACGCAATCGTTCCCAGCACAAACCCGCACAATGTGAATGATATCAATCCGTACACATCCCGCACGCCGGCGACAAACAACACGATGCCGCATGACAAGCCGAAACTGATCGAACCCGTAAAGTGTTTCCTCAGGCTCTTTCCGGATGTGCGTCGCCATGCAAGCAGAGGTCCCACGCCGGTCATGAACAAAAGCAGCAGACCGATGGGTGTCATCACCATATTGAAGAAGGGCGCGCTCACAGTGATCTTGGATCCCGTAATGGCCTCCGAAATAACAGGAAACATCGTACCCCAGAACACGGCAAACGTAGCCACTAAAAAGAGAAGATTGTTCAGCAGAAATCCACCTTCTCTGGAAACAGGCGACTCATACGTATTCTTGCTCTGCAAAAGCCCAAGTCGACTCCATAGCAGATATCCGGAAAATATTACGATGACGACCACGAACCCGCCGAACATGGGTCCGATGGGCGATTGTGCAAATGCGTGTACGGAAGAGACGACACCACTCCGCGTCAAGAACGTGCCGTAAATACACAGCGTGAAGGTCAAAATGATCAACGCCATGTTCCATACCTTCAGCATCCCCTTCTTCTCCTGTATGATCACGGAATGCAGGAAGGCGGTTCCTGTCAGCCACGGCAACAGCGCCGCATTCTCCACAGGGTCCCAACCCCAGTATCCACCCCAGCCCAGCACCACATATGCCCACTTGCCACCCAGAAGCTGCCCGGTTCCCAGGAAAAACCACGAAAATAAGGTCCAGCGCCTTGTGGTACGGATCCACTCTTCATCCAGTTGACGGCACATAAGCGCAGCCATGGCGAAGGCGTAGGGAACTACAAAACCCACATACCCCAGATACAACATTGGAGGGTGAATGGCCATGGCCGGATGCACCAGGAGCGGATTCATTCCCTGCCCGTCAGCCGGCATGCAACCCAACTGCTGGAACGGATTTTCATAAATGGCGATCAGGGCCAGGAAGAACAACTGGGTAACAGACAGAATGGTTATGGTATAAGACGCCAGAGGACCCCGAAAGGCACGTGCCTTGAGCACTGCAAAATAGCTGAACCCGGAAAGAATGAATGCCCACAGAAGCAGGGATCCCTCCATACCGGACCAGAGCGCAGTGAATTTGTACGCGAACGGAAGATCTCGGCTGGAGTGCGTTGCCACATAATGTAGATCGAACCTGTCGGTCAGAAACATGTACTCCAGAAGCCCGAACGTAACCACCAGCATCGCGAACACAGCGAACACAGCCCGCTCAGCGCTAAGCGTCAGGTCGAATCTGCCGAATTTTCCGGCCAGAATGCTCGCCAGCACAGCGTAGGCGGCAGTGACAACCCCAAGCCAGATTAAGAAACTACCAAGGTCTACCATCTAAACTCCCTTCCAAATCCCGGACAACTTCAATAACTCGAGCCTTTTTCCTGGCCGTGTGATTCCTTCATCTCCTCATAACTCTGACTTTCATACTTGGACGGACACTTTGCCAGCAGTGTCTCTGCTGCGAAAATGCCGCTGTCCTCCATCTTCCCCTCGAGCACAACGTCAGACTCGTCCCTGAACGTATCGGGCACGAGGCCATCGTATCGTACGGTCCGTTTCCGGGAAAAGGAATCCGCCTCCTCTCCCAGTGGTTCCCAGATCTCGAACTCGATCGCCCGGCCGTTCCTTTTTTGAATAGAACCAGGAACAACTTTCCCGGCGAGCTTGATCCGCTTGCCCACAAACTCAGTCTCCTTCGCCTCCAGTTCCGTGACCGTGAAATAATACATTGCGGTTTTCTGGAAGCCGGATACGACGAGATACAAAAGACAGACAACGATGATGGAGAATCCAGCTGCAAATTTCACCTTTTTTTGTGTCATTTTCATCCTCCTCTGGCCGTCACTTTACCCGGATTTTATTTATTATAATCGATGACTGCAGCCCATTGGGAATGGGGCGATAAAGATAACCGCAATACAGACCCGTCACAACCCTATTCGGGTCGATTTACCTCACATACGAGCACAGTCGGTCTGTTTTGAACCCGGGTCAGAACAATACTTGCGTGTGCATCACCATCGAGTTTGAGTTTTGTTCGCAACACCTCTGGCGTCATTGGAAATCTCCGCTTTTTAATATCCAGCCTGCCCACCCCCTCCGCGCTCAGATAAGCCTGCAACCGCTTCAATCCAAATGGGAACACCTCCAGAATCCGGTGCCGCTTTGCGAACGGTGTCTCCACAGCTGTATCCGAACTCAGGTAGGCCACTTCCGCTTCCAGCTTCCAGGCCCGCAAATCTTCTGCCAGTTGATCGATGAGGTGGGCCCGGATGACCGCCCTGTCCGGCTCATAGAGAAATTCGCCGGGTCTTTTCACCTCCGCAGGCTCTACAGGGACATAGGTCAATGAAACCCCTGCAGGGAGAATCGTAGCCCGGCGAAGAGCGCTTGTCCTCAGTTCACCGAACCACAGTACCGCCTCTTTACACGACCCGGACTCTGAAATGAACTCCGTCTCGCAATCCGCCGGAAGCTCGTCATATGGAATACCCGGCGCGACCTTGATCCCCACATTCCCGCTTACCGAGAGCAGCCTTTTGATTTCGACACGCGGGGAGTAGTCCCCGAGTCTGAATACTCTGCGTGTGCCGACTCTTCGGCCAGGGTCCAAAAACAGAGCGTCTACACCCGGCAGCCACGCTTCTGCATCTGCCGCAACGGCTTCGTGTCGATCAGACGCTCCGTAGACCGAGACGTTCCACTTCGTCATCCTCACTCTGTCGGGGTTCCGATCTATCGAAATCACATCCCCGACACGCGCCAATGCGATGGCGTCTCCACCAATCCCGCAACAGATGTCTCCGACCAGACCGATACCTTCATACCGCCGCGAACGGTAGGAAGCGATCATATCCCCGGAAGCTTGCTCGAGCGCCTCTCTGTCGAAAACCATCTCGCCGGCGTGCGCAAACTTGCTCGCCCCGCGGTCTCTCAGTTTCTTCAGACTGAGCCCTGCCCGACAGTATTCCGGTGGAAACTGCTTCCTGAGCTGATCCAGTATCGCCAGATCGTCACCCTGAGCCGTCCTCACCGCAACCATCAGGGCGCGACCTTCGGCGGTCGAAAAGTATCTCAGCTCTTCCCGTGTCATTCAGAAGCTGATCCCGGTTTGACCATCAGGGTCGTTGAATACTTCAACAATAATTGTGCCAACCCCATCCGTAGACTCCAAAGATTCCGTCGCAACCTGATATCGGCTGATAAATATATATAAAACTAATACATTACGCACTAATGAATCAGTTTATTTGAAGCTCGGCTTTCGCTGAACCGGCCCATAATGGGACAAGCTTGTCTCTTATTCTGTTTTTCCATGTCACGGTCTCGATTTCACCCGTCCCCTGCCACCCCAGGGGGGCGTGCTTGACAACCGGACCGATCACCCATATGCTTTGCTCGAATTACGAATGAGTTCTCAACCAACGATCTCAACAGACGAGGTACCCATGTCGCAGAAATCGGCCCTTATACTGGGCGCCACAGGAAAAGTTGGCTTTGACCTGGCCAGAACGCTGATATCGAACGGGTGGACGGTTCACGGCGCCGCCAGATCGAGTAATCCGGGTCGCACCGAATCCGCGGTGGCAGCCGGCATCGACCTCGTTGCATATGATGTCACACGGGATGACCCGGCAGTTCTTCCGGACGTTGATGTGCTCTTTCTCGAAATCTGGGATCCCGCAAATCAGGAACAGACCTGGGAAACGAATTTCTACGGGGTTGCCCGAGTCGGGGAGCGATATGCAGGACTCGCCCACGTCGTAAACGGCTGTACCATTGGAGTTTACGGCCCAACCGCAGAACCCGCCACAGAAGACACACCTTGCAGGCCAACCAGTGAATATGGCCGCAGCCGATACGCTCAGGAAAGGATGATCGACTACTTCTGCAGGAAAGGAGGCAAGAAGGGCATCCACATCAGATACGCCCACTCCAATTCAGCACAATTCGGCACCATCCGGCGATTTGCCGAGGCGATCGATCAGGGCAATTCCCTGGGTTCAGGTCCAGACGCGAAAATTCAGGTCATTGCAATCGAAGACTTTGTGAGGGTAACCTGGAAGTCGCTCGAGCGGATCTCCGAGCCGCCGGCCATCGTCAACTGCTGTCATCCTGAGGCCTGGACCCACAGAGCACTGGCGGAAGCCATTCATCGGCGATTGGGCAGGGGCGAAATCGTGTTCGATTGCGAATCTGGCGGTCACGAATATTCCACCTGGGCGGACGTCACGCGTATGATGGACTGGTTTGGCCCGCCGCAGATCCCGGTCGAAACACTGATCGACCGGGTGGTGGAAGATATGGGATAGAACACCTGATATCGGAGACAAGAAAAGAAGCGGTCCCATGATCCGGGACCGCTTCTTTCATTATCGATCTAGGCAAAAGTCTATTTGAACTTTCTCGTCTTCTTCCACTTGGAAAGATCCTCGAACGACGACTTGACCTCGCGTGTCATCTCGTGTTCCTTGGCCAGAGTCAGTGTCGTCCTCATCCGGCGTGTCTCGTTCGACAGAACCTCCTCGAGAAATTTTCCCACATCCGCTTTTGTCAACGCCCCGAGCGCCTTCAATGCCTGTCCGTCCCGCTCGAAGTTGGCATCGAACTCGAACGCCTCCGCGTTGAATCTCCCCGCCCTTGTCGAAATACTCTTGTCCTTCTTCTTGAGCTCCTCCGCGGCCGACTTCCTCAGTGTCTCGAAGTCATTTTCCTCCAGTCCCGCGAACTGACTCGTAAAGGTCTCTATAAATGCGCTTGCTCGCGTTTCCAGCACATCAGGCGGATATTCACCGGACTGAATAATGAAATACCCATACAAATCGTCTCGGTCTCGTGTAGGCCCGATACCCGACCACACGATATAACCGAGCTGCTGGTTCGTACGCATCTCGGTGAAGAAGGGTCTGTCCAGAAACGTATTCAGGATAAGGGCAATCGCTCTGCTTCTCGCCGTTAATCCACCCGCATGATACTGTCGCCAGAAACAGGAATTGTTGACCTCCAGCTTCGAAACCACCCAGAGGGATTCGGCCCTGGCAACCTGCAGGTATCTCTGCTCAAATACTTTGGATGCCGCGATTCGTCCCGTATTCAACGACTTCTGCAGTTGGCGGGTCATCGCAGAAGCGTCTTCCACACTGATATTGCCGTGCGCAAGCGCCTCGATGTAGACCTTCTTGTAAAGATCCTTCGCGAAATCCTGCACATCCTTC
>CAVOEZ010000186.1:0-7447 GCA_963694355.1 Latescibacteria bacterium UBA2968
TGTACTTCTCCAGACCATCCATCGCCTCGAGACGTCCGAATACAAGAAATATGGAAGATACATTCCCATTAACGAGATCAGCAATGCCCAGATTCTTAAATTGAATCATGTGCCAGGAAAGTTCAGCTATCGGGTCGACGTAACCGACAGTTCTTTCCTTGCCACCGCCCGGGCGGACCTGAATGGCGACGGAGAGATCGAGACCTGGCAGGTGGACCATCGCAGTTCCGAGCCAGTATTGGCCAGTGAGGATTGATCTTTGATTCGGATTATTCCTTCCTTGTTTTTACTCATGCTTATGACCGGATCAACCGGATCGTATGTCCCGCAGCTAGACCGGAACAGTCAAGGCAGTATCGTATGGGTGAAATGGCCTGCTGATACCGTGAGGAACGGGATCGACTTTTGGGTAGATGCCAACAGCTTCCCATACGCAAGGTCTGACGTAGACCGGGTGATCATCGACAGTTTTTCCGCCTGGGAAGAAGTGATTACTTCGTTGGTGGCCTTCCGGAACAGAGGGACGGGAAATTTCACCGTATCCGAGTCCGACAATCGGAATGTGGTGACATTCGACAACGTAGGTACTCATTTTGACAGCCCTAGAGAAGCCGGCGTAATTGCATTTACGAGGATCAATTGGAACGATTCTGGTGAGATGACCGATACCGATATCGTGTTCAATGGAAGGGACTTCAGATTCTCTATAGATGGCGCGAATTCGGAAGGCGGCACACTCGATCTTCAGGGCGTCCTGACGCATGAGATCGGTCACTTGCTGGGCCTGGACCATTCCGCTTTGTCGGGTGATGCGGGACTCCGACCGACCATGTATCCCTATTATTTCGGTGGCGAGACTACACTTGAAGCGGATGACATTTCAGGGATATCGACCCTTTACCCTTCAGCGGAAGCACTGAATACCGGTACGATTTCCGGAGCGGTAATGCAGCGGGACGGTAATGGGGCCTTCGGGGTTCACGTGGTTGCCTACAAAGCAGATACCGACACTTTTGTAGCTGGGGTCCTGTCGGGAACTTCAGGCAGTCGGCTCGGTAGGGGAGGAGATGGCGAGTACGAGATCCGGGGTTTGCCACCTGGTGACTACAATGTGGCAATTGGCCCTGTGGATGGCGCAGTGACTTCCGAAAATTTCGGGGGTATTTTTGATCGATTCGAAGCCGGTTTTCCTGCAGAGTTTTATGATAACACATCCGTTCGGTCTGCTGCAGTTTCGATCCGATTGAGAACGGGTGGTGCGGTAGGCGGCGTAGACTTCGTACTGGGAACGGCCTTACCGGGCTTCCCCTATATCGAGAATCTCGTGTGGCCCAGCAATACGCCCGATGTCGAGGGTCCCTATCGAGTAGAGGCAAGGATTTCAGATGATTCGGGGGCGGTCGCAGGGGAATTGGTCTACCGTGTAAATGGAGGATCCTTTTTTACCGTCCCTCTTCAACAGCGTGTGCTTGGCGTGTATTCCGCAGAAATCCCAGGACAGGAGAGGGGAACAGTCGTTGAATACCGGATCCGTGCTCGTGATGGAGAGGGAAATGAGACGACATTGCCTTCGGATGACCTTCCAGCCGGTCATTTCGAGGTGCTCGAGCTTTCGGGGCAGCCGGTACTCTATGTGGTATTGAGGAGATCTCGCCAACTGGCTGTTTTCGATACTGGATTCGCAAAGGAGGTGGCTCGCATTCCCACCGGGGTCAGCCCGCTGAGCGTGGTACTTACCCGGGAAGAGAACTATCTCTTTGTGGCTAACAACGGGATCGCAGAGGATGGGAGTGACAACAATCTTCAGGTGATCGACACTGCAACACACCGGACCGAACGGACGATCAAGGTGGGGAGTGAGCCGCTAGATCTCGCAGTTTCGAAGGATGGCAAAAGGGTCTATGTGACCAACTCGAATGGACAAAGTGTTTCGGTAGTCGATGTTCAAAATCAGAGGGAAGTGCAGCGACTCTCGGTGCCGATGGCATCGGACAGTCAGCGGGGACCATTCGGAATTGCGGTGAGCCCGGACGACAAGCTCTTGTATGTGACAGATATAGATGGTGATCAAGTTGTGATTTTGGACCTGGCGACAGGCGGGATTCTTAGCAGAATTACGGTGGTCGAATCTCCTCGATCTGTTGCACTGTCACCTTCGGGCAACCGCCTCTACGTGGCCGGGTTCGACGGCGGAATCTCGATCGTGGATACGGAGTCCAACCAGGTTCTTGGAAGGATCGATACGGGCACTGCCAGTGTCTTTCGACTGGTAGTTTCGCGGGACGGAAAGAGGCTTTTTGCTACCGATCGCGCAAATTCAGCCCTCATGTTGATAGATCTTGCCAATAACCAGGTGATCTCGAATGTTCCAACTTCCGGCCGAGAGACCAGGGACATCGTTCTGTCGGACGACGGAACGATCCTTTATGTGACGAATCAGGATTCCGACGATCTGATACAGGTCAATGCAAAAACAGGTCAAGTCATCAATTCTTTCCGAATAGGGGAAGGGCCAAGAGGCATGGCACTGAGGCGGAGTGCCGTTTATGCCACGCCCCCACTTTCCGACCGGGGTCTTGCAGATTTCGATGGGAATGGAGGCGTCGACTTCGCCGACTTCGTCATGTTTGTCAAAGGGTACGGCACCACTGCTGGCGAAGCCGCCTTCCTGCAGGTTCTCGATTTGAATGGCGATGGACGGGTCAGTTTTCCTGATTTTGTGCTATTTGCCGGAAGCTATGGGTGGGTCCCCGGAAAATGAATCCGGTAAATGGGTGCAGTTCGACCGGTCAAGATGGTCTTTGTGTGATGCGCGTCACAATTCAGACGGAACCTGTAGAACACGCGAATTGAAATCCATTATTTCGCAAGTCATTTATTATGAACAGTTTGAATGAAGATCAGAAGAGAGGGATCCATGGAAAATGCAATATTGGCAAGACACGTACCAGATTCAGTCGTTCAGACTAATGATTGTTAAATTCCTGGAATATTCGTATTTTATTGCTGCAAGTTGCTTTCGGAGTTTGGATCGATTACTGATTACTTGAGATCTGCCTTATGTCAATGATTTTAGGATTCTCAGCGCTCGGGTTCCTGGTCATGCTGCTGCTCGGCAGGATGTTCACAGTAATGGAACTCAGATCCCTCGAGAGAGATTACCGTCAGAACCAGAGCCGGTTTTCAGACCTTGAAGAGGACCTGGAGACGTCGAGAAGAAAATATCTGATTGCACTCAAGTCCGAAGGCGTTGGGAAGCATAAGGTGAGTCAATTGAGGACCCGGTGTGCTTCTTTGAAGCAGCACCTTGAGCAGCTTGAAATTACGGCAGCTCAGCAGGAATCCAAGAAGGCGGAAAACCTCCAGGGCAAGCTCGAGGGACTGGTGATGAAAGCGCTTGGCGGGGCAACGGTTCGGAGGGACAGCCAGTTCAAGCGGGTGATGAAGGTGATCAACCAGTTGGTGGACCTGGAGAACAAGGAAAACGGCGAGGAACTCGTTGCAGCCATTCAGAAGAAGATTGCAGGACTTGGCAGAGAAGGTTTGTTAAGGGTGGCTGACCGGGGAGTAGTAGCCAAGCCGGAGGAGGCCAATGCTGAAACGAAACCTGAGTCCGGGGAAGGAAAGCCCGAACCCGAACAGATGGAAAGCGGACAGGCTTCGGCAGAGGAAGAGCACGCTACCGGCAGACGCGACAAGGTTTCGGAGGCGCTCCATGATCATACCGCCCCTCAGCCTGTGTCACCGGCGCGGCAGACTGAAAGCCAGGCGCGGAAAGATCTCGTTCGAGACGCCATTGTTAAGAAGAATCGCTGAAAGATCCTGAGCAAAACATGGATGCGCCACCCCGGTAAAAATGGTTTGCCGGGGTTTTTTCATATCCGGATATAGTTCTTTTAAACACTACTGGTTTGGCATATATTTGGCGATCGTTGCATCTGGAGGTCGATTTTCCGGATTTTCAGGAATCGCCTTCCCGACCTGGAACCATTAACAACATCGTGTATTGCCATGAGGAAAAACCCTGATTAGGAAGGAGTGGCGGTGATGAAGAGCGGCGTTTCTTTTGGGGATATTACCCCTGAACCAGGACCGATTCTGCAGGGACATTGGAGCACCAATGCTTCTCATTCCGTGCTGTACCCGCTCGAGGTGCGGGCTATCGCTTTTGAGGCGGGAGGGGTGAGAACCGCCATTGCAACTGTGGATGTAATCGGCGTTACAAAGGAAACTACGGATCGAATTCGGAGTCGGGCGGAGCAGGACTGCGGTATACCAGGAGATGGTGTGATGATCGCCTGCAGCCACACACACTGTGCTCCTGCCTCGCTGCCTTGTCTTGGCATGATTCCGCCTGAGGGTTGGCTGGAAAGAATCGAAAATGAGGTGGTGGCTTCCATTTCGAGGGCGGTGGAAAATCTAAAACCCGTTAAACTCGGAGTTGGATGTGGGTCTGTGAATTTCAATATCAGCAGACGCCCTCTACCCGGAGCGTCGCATATGATTTTGAACTATGGCGGAATAGTCGATCGAAGAGCCCGGGTTGTTCGGATCGAGGAAGAGGATGGGTCGCTTCAGGCGGTGCTCTTCCATTATTCGTGCCACACAACGACCAAGAGTGGGTCGGAAGGGTTCATTTCTCCAGATTATGCGGGTATCGCCAGGCGTGTCATCGAGGAAAGACTTGGATGTAAGGCGCTGTTTCTCGCGGGATGTTTCGGTAATATCCGACCTGCCACCCCCGGTTTTGCTTCCGCCAACAAGGAACAACTGGATGCCTGCGGAGAAGAACTTGGTAGTGAGGTGTGCCGTGTCGCAGAGAGTTTGAAGGTAAATCGCTCTTCTCAACTGAAGTCTCTGAGAACGGACATCGAAATTCCGTTTGGGGAACCCATGCCGGTAGAAAAACTCAAGGAAATGGCGGGGGACGAGAGCGACAGAGGGAGATTGCTAACCGGACCATGGGCAAAAAAGGTTCTGGAGCTGATCGAGAGTAACCGCATGCCAGAGGGCAGGGCTACGGAGATGCAGTTGATGTCGGTTGGGCCGTTGACCATGGTAACCCTTCCTGGAGAACCGGTTCAAGAGATTGGGCATGCCATAGAAAAACGGCTCAAGGGCAAGCTGGATGCCCACGACATCTGGCCGGTTGGATACGCCAACGACGAGATTGGCTATCTCTGTACAGACCTTCACTATGATGAGGGAGGCTATGAGCCACAGGCCTATCCCTACTATGGTGAGCCGGCCCGGTTCCAGGGTGAAGAGGGACTGCTTGTGGAAACGGCGGAGCGCCTGGCCAAAGGCTGATATGATGATCACTCTGGCCGAACGTATTTTGACCTATGGGCGGATGATCAAGTTTTCCCATAGCATATTCGCTTTGCCGTTCGCATTGAGTGGGGCAGCACTCGCCACGCTCCATTCTGAGGTGGGGCCGATGAGAATCTTCTGGATCGCCATGGCGATGGTAGGCGCACGAAGTGCGGCCATGGGGTTCAACCGCCTGGTAGATCGGAAGATCGACGCAGCGAATCCGAGGACGGCGATCCGGGAGTTACCCAAAGGCGCGATCACCCCGGGTTCGGTCCGAGGGTTCATCTTCATCTCATCAGCCGTTCTGGTATGCTCTGCCTACCAACTAAATCCGCTCTGTTTTGCTCTTTCGCCAGTGGCATTGTTGATCGTGTTCTTCTATTCTTATACCAAACGATTCACCTGGGCTACACAGTTCTTTCTGGGGCTTTCGCTTTCCGTCGCCCCAATCGGCGCATGGATCGCGGTTACCGGAAGTTTGAGTTTGGAGATTCTTCTGCTCGGGGCCGCGGTATGTACTTGGGTGGCAGGCTTCGACATTATCTATTCGTGTCAGGACGCGAGCTTTGATTCCGATTACGGGATCTATTCGATTCCGCAGCGATTTGGTGTGAAGAAGGCCCTTGGGATCGCGCGTTTGCTGCACGCGATATCCTTTTTGCTGATGCTGTCGGTTGGTTTCAGCTTTGGGCTGGGTAATATTTACTGGGCAGGTCTGGTGGTTGTTGGTTTGTTGATCGTGTATGAACATCGTTTGGTGAAACCGGACGATCTCAGCCGGCTTGGCATCGCCTTTATGAATGTCAACGCGGCCATCAGCGCGGTCTATTTCGCTTTTACTGCGGGAGATGTGCTCCTCCGATGAATCATGTGACTGTGGCCATAACCGGAGCCAGTGGCGCGCTGTACGCACTCCGGACATTACGTGCACTGATGATGTGCGGGCTCCATATCGATCTTATCGTCTCGGAGTTCGGATGGATGCTTTTGAGAGAGGAAGGCGATTTCGAGGGAAAACAGACAGATTTTTCTGAATTTCTGCTGGAAACTTATGGGGACGAGTTGGGTAATGGG
The DNA here is from genome assembly GCA_963694355.1 of Latescibacteria bacterium UBA2968. Taxonomy (GTDB): domain Bacteria; phylum Latescibacterota; class UBA2968; order UBA2968. The sequence goes on from CAVOEZ010000186.1 coordinate 6,391, forward strand.
ACTGTAACCATACACGCGGCGGGAAACATGGCTGCCACGATCGCGAGTGGTTCCGTAAGATCCAGGGGCATGGCTGTGGTCCCTTGTTCCATGAAGTATGTTTCGAGCATTGCGAACGGTTCTTCTACAAATCTGATTGAAAGGGCCGCGGATGTGACCCTGAAAGAGAACCGACCGCTTGTGCTTGTGCCGCGTGAGACACCGCTCAACCTGATCCATTTACGCAATTTAACCGCAGCAGCAGAGGCGGGAGCGTCCATCCTCCCAGCCATGCCCGCATTTTATCAGAAGCCCGAAACCTTCGATGATCTCGCAGATTTTTTGGCAGGCCGTGTGCTGAACCTGCTCGGAATCGATCACGACCTTTTTCCGCCCTGGCAAGGAACGTGATCGTCAGTCATCAAAAACGGCAGCCCCTAAGGAGGGGCTGCCGTTTTTTCATGTGGTCACCGAATTCCCTCTCAGGCGCCCCTCTGTTCTTTTAGCAACCGCACTGCGGTTTCGATCATGAACTCTCCTGCTTCATCCGTACCTCTGCCTACATGGCTCGCTTCATATCCACCCCTGGCTTTCTCTCCCGGCAATCCAACATATCCTGCGCCTCGTCCGTTGGTGTATCCAATGACCAGAGTATGCGGGAATGGCGATCGTTCCTGTATCGCTGCGGCAAGTCCGTTAAGGGGCTCGCCGGGGAGTGTGACAAGGGCGAAATCTCCAATTGCGATCACCTGTATCTCAACCGGCCTGATGTCGGAGCCGGCATCTTTGCGGGCCTCAGGTGTCAGGGGAAGACCGACTACACCCGAAGTTATTCCCATGGGGCCGGAAGAAATGGGATATGAAACTTTCACTGCCGAGATGGTTCGATCGGCGAAGTAACGTGCCATTTCCGCTCTTGCTTCTTCCCCCCTGCGACCCGGTACGATATCTCCCGCACAGCCCTGGAGGAACAGGGTCTCCCCGCCAAGGTCCTTTGAGATGTGCTCGCAGGCGAATCCGGGCCAGTCTGCGGAAATCCCTCTGTGAAACGGATAGATTGAAACGGAATGGCAGGGTA
>CAVOEZ010000187.1:0-7432 GCA_963694355.1 Latescibacteria bacterium UBA2968
TTGTAGCTCCAGCGTCCGCTCCTCCACCTTCTGCTCAAGGTGACTGTTGAGATCTGCCAACTGACGGTTCTTCTCACCCAGTTCGAGTGCGAGTCGGGTCCGTTCCAGATGCGTACGAATACGTATCAGAACTTCTTCCTTCCTGAAGGGCTTTGTGACATAGTCGACCCCACCCACCTCGAATCCTGCGACAATGTCTTCCATCTGGTCAAGAGCCGTGAGGAAAATGACCGGAATATCCCGAGTCTCCGGATTTTCTTTCAGCCGCTTGCAGGTTTCATAACCATTGATTCCCGGCATCATGACATCGAGCAGGATGAGGTCTGGTATTGTCCTGGAAGTCACCTTGAGGGCTGTTTCTCCGTTGGTCGCCACAAGGACATTGTAGTTGTCGGCTTCCAGCGCCCGACATAAAATGTCCAGGTTGTCCGGGACATCGTCTACAACGAGAAGTTTGGCATCTGTAAGATCGAGATATGATTTACTCATGCCGGATGTCTCCCAACACGTTTAGGATTGCGTCCATGTCGAACTCCTGTGCAAGGTCAGAAATATGATCCGCCAGGTGGTGAAGCTCTTTGTCCATATGGCGAAGCGCGTGAAGGTGTTTTTTGGGTTGGGTATCTTTATGATCCCGAGCAGATTTTCTGTGGCTGGTAAGAGAGGATTTTGGCAGGATGATCCCTGCGGCGTCTTTACCTGAATTCAGCATATCCGAAGAATGGTGTCATGCGGACTTCGGAGTTCGTGACGGATGTGAGACTGATCCGTTTCCAGGGCGTCCTTCAAGTTCGGCATAGGGATTCTTTGTGGACCGGATATTGAGGAAATGAGCGGAAGCCGGACAGATCTGTATGACGACTTTTGATTGTCCTGCGGATACGTGCACAACCGGGTTACAGGATGGTATAGCAGATGCCAGCCAACGTTGGAAGTTCGGATCAAGATATGCAGAAGCAGGAACCCTGTCAAGATCACGCTAACCCTGTGTAGAACCGTGTTTTCGGGTATCCTGTGGAATAGCGAGAGGCACCGGCACGCAGATGGAATTACTCGTTGACAATCCTCTAAGAAGCGGGCCATATTCTGACAGCCAGGCCTTCACCATACCAGTGATTCGGAATGGCCACCAGCTGGGAATAAAGCCCACATCTTGCTGATTCAAGGTGAACACCAAACGAGGAACCTATGGATATCGAGGAAATCAGGCGAGGCATACCCGCACTTACCGAAACCACATTCTTCAACACTGCCGGGATCTCTCCGATACCCAGCGTGGTGGCTGATGAGGTGGTGGGGTTGATACGCCTTCAGGAAGCCCAGGGACGCTACCGTCCCGACATCCAGGAGATGCTGACCGAAAAGTCGGAAACAGCCCGCCGGGAGGTGGCTTCGTTTTATCGGGTGAGTCCCGACGAAATCGCATTCACACATAGCATCTCTGAAGGTTTGAACATTGTCTCGGAGGGCATCGACTGGAAGGCTGGGGACGAAGTTGTGATTTCAGACCATGAACATCCCTCAGGATATATGCCCTGGGCACTCAGACTTCAACAGTATGGGGTTGTCCTGAAGCAGTTTTCGCTGCTACCTGAACCGGCAGGTATGGTCGACAGGTTGCGCTCCAAGCTGACAGACAGGACTCGAGTCGTAGCTATGAGTCATGTCACCAGCAGCCATGGTATTCGTGTACCTGCCGAAGAAATTGTGACGGCTGCACACGAAGCGGGTGCACTGGTGGGTTTCGATGGGGCACAGTCCGGTGGGCAATTTCCTATCGACCTGAAAGAAATGGGATGCGATTTCTACACCGCCACAAGCTACAAGTGGTGTTTGGGTCCATACGGAGTGGCCGCACTATACGTTAAACGGGATGCGCTTGACGAACTGGCCGTGCGCAGGTCTGGCGCATGGGGTGTAAAAAATGTGGATACCGAAACGGGTGAGTTCAGTTTTCCGGATTCCGCTCGGCGTTTCGAGTATGGCGCAAGGAGTAAACCTCTGCGTGTGGGATATGGAAGGGCGCTGCGCAATCTTCAGGAAATTGGTCTCGAAACAATTGAAGGCCGGGTCAATGATCTGGTCGCATATTTCAAGGAGAAGCTGGCCGATTTCAAGGAGGCCACCGTGCAGTCTCCAGAGGGATTTTCTGCAGGAGCGATAAACGTTCGCTTTGGAAATATAGACCACAACGGGCTCAGGACTGCCTTGTGGGACAAGCACAAGATCGTGGTGGTCAGCCCTGCCGGAGGCATGCGGTTCTCACTCGCATTCTTTTCAACTGAAGCAGAGATTGATTTCACTCTCGAAGCAATAAGGAGCGAACTGGAGTAGGCATCCAGGGAGCATGCGTTCCCAATTGACCGACAGGATTGACTGGAAAAGCCAGGGGGCCCAAATGAAAATATCAGATGTCAAAGTGCTGCCGATCGATCGCTACCTGTTTGTGCAGGTAGAGACCGACGCGGGTATTACAGGTTTGGGAGAATCGGGAACATGGGGATATCTGGAGGCTTCGGGCGCAGTGGTGGAGCGATTCAGGGATTATCTTATTGGTCAGGATCCGCTCAGAATAGAGCACCACTGGCAGTATCTCTATCGATGTACGCATTTCAGGGGCGCAGCGGTGATGGGCGCACTGAGCGCAGTGGATATCGCTCTGTGGGACATTGCCGGGAAGCACTTTGGCGTTCCTGTGTATCAGCTCCTGGGAGGCAAGTGTCGGGACAAGGCGAGGGTGTATGCTCACGTGTTCGGCAAGACCAAACAGGAACTCATCCAGGGTGTATGGACGCAAAGGAACAGGGCTTCAACGCGGTCGGTCATCTCACTCCATTTCTGGATTCTGGAAGATCTGAATCCTATTTCATGACACACGCCGACAAAATGCGGGATGCGATAGAAACAGTGGCCGCGTACCGGGATGCCGTAGGAGACGAAGTGGATTTGTGCGTGGAGATACACCGACGTCTGGATCCGGCCGAGGCCATCGTTCTGGGCCGGGGTATCGAGCCCTATCGTCCGTTCTTCTTCGAGGATCCCATCCGGCCGGACAATTTCGATGCGATGGCCGAAGTGGCCCAGAAGATCAATATTCCAATCGCAACCGGCGAGCGGCTGCATACGATCTACGAATTCGAGATGTTACTCGCACGAAATGCCGTCCAGTATGTCCGGCCGGACGTGTGTATGGCGGGTGGCATCACCCACTGCAAGAAGATCGCCGCACTCGCAGAGGCACATCACGTGGGGGTGGTACCTCACAACCCCCTGAGTCCGGTAAGCACCGCCGCGTGCATACAACTTGCCGCGTGTATTCCCAATTTTGCGCTTCAGGAGTATCCAAAGGGGGAGGGAGAGTCACCCAAATGCGATATCGTGAAGGGGACCCTGAAAGTTGAAAATGGCTTTCTGATCATCCCCGACACGCCCGGCATTGGGGTGGAGCTTGCGGAAGATGCCGCGGAAAGATTTCCTCCTACAAGTCGAGGTATCTTCACGCGACAGCACCTGGATGGTTCGATTGTGGACCAGTAAAAATGCAGATGGTGTTTTTGCTTTTGGATGTCTCGCATTTTGAACTCGGTTCGATGGTGTGTGCAGGGTGGTAGCTTCAATCCCTAATCTGTTGACAATGTTCTGACGGTTGTTATTATGGTGGAAATAAATGCAATTGAGGATATGAATTTCAAGGAGATCCCCGATGGGAGACCATGGTGAACTGAAGGCTGTAGGGAAGCGAACTCCGCGTTTCAACGGTCCGGAAATCGTTACCGGCAGGACAACGTATGCGGACGATATCCAGCTTCCCGGTATGTTGTACGGCCGAATTTTGAGAAGCCCTCACGGACACGCGCTAATCCGGAAGATCGACAAGAGGAAGGCTCTTGCTCTGCCGGGAGTGGTCGATGTCGTAACCGCAGAGGACCTTCCGGGGCTGTCGATATTCGCCAAAGACGAGGTGTATCATCAGGGCCACAAAGTGGCTGCTGTAGCTGCTGTAGATCCAGACATTGCCGAAGATGCGCTTGCCCTGATCAGAGTTGATTACGATGTATTGCCGGCGCTGATTGAACCTTTGGCGGCGATGGATCCCGGAGCACCAGAGGCCGTTCTGGGCGGTCCAACGAAAAAGGTCAAGGATCCAAAGGGCCGGCTTTACAAAAATGTAACGGCCTACAGTGTGATCGAAGAAGGGGATGTGGAAAAGGGGTTTGCACAGGCAGACGCCATTGTGGAGGCGGAATACAATATCCCCTTTTTCCACCAGACTTACATGGAACCCAATGCCTCGACGGCACGGTTGGGTGCCGATGGACGTATCACCGTCTGGACCGCCGGGCAGGGTACGTTCGGTGTGCGGTCTGCTCTGGCAGACGCGTTGAATATTCCCGAGGGACGGATCCGGGTGATCATGACAGAAACTGGAGGCAGCTTCGGAGGAAAGAATGGCTTGGTCGTGGAGGCACAGGCAGCCATTCTCTCGATGCGGACCGGTCGTCCGGTAAAGGTGACGATCAATCGGGAAGAGGATTTCCAGGATACGCGACCGGGTCCAGGGTGCTGGGTTCGGTTAAGGACCGGGGCCAGGAAAGACGGAACACTTACAGCCATAGAAGGCCGGATCGTCTGGGACGGTGGATACACCGGCAGAGGGGGAGGGGCAAACCGGTTGCTGGGTCCCTACAAGATCCCCAATGTCAGATTGGAAGGAATGGCCGTGAGGACCAACAAACCCGGCCCAGGTGCCTACCGGGCACCTGGCGCTCCTCAAACCGCTGTGGCGAGAGAATCCAATCTGGACATGCTCGCTGACAAACTTGGTATTGATCCCGTGGAGATCAGGCTGAAAAATGGGCTGCGAAAGGGTGACAAACCTGGAATGCAGCACGACTGGCTAAGGGATACGATCCTCCAGACCGCAGAAGCCGGCAGGTGGGGCAAGAGACGATTGAAGAAGAATCAGGGCATGGGGATCGCCGTAGGGGACTGGCAGAACGGATCCGGCCCAACCAATGCGTTTGTGACCATGGCCGGTGATGGCTCCGTAGCAGTGGTTACCGGACAGGTGGATATCACCGGGCTTCATACGGTTATGGGCCAGATCGTAGCCGAAGAGCTGGGTGTTCCTGTGGAGAAAGTTACGGTTACGCTGGGGGACACTGACACTGTGCCGAATGCTTCACTGAGCGCAGGAAGCAAGGCGGCATACTCGGCAGGCACCGCGGCAAAAAACGCTGCCATTGAAGCCAGAGATCAACTGTTGAAACTGGCCTCGGAAAAGCTGGAAGCTGCCACATCGGACCTGGTGATTGACAATGAGCGGGTGCAGGTGATTGGATCACCAGGACATTCTATCGGACTGGGTGAGCTGGCGGAAGCCGCCATCAGTTCAGATCAGGGAGCCATTAGCGGTCGATGGATTCTGAGCAAGATCCCAACCTACCCGTCATTCTCAGTCAACGTCGCGACAGTTGAAGTGGATCCTGATACGGGTCATGTGAAACTACTGGATCTGGTGGCGGGTCAGGATGTCGGCCGAGCATTGAACCCCATGCTGGTGGAAGGACAGATGCAAGGTGGTGCAACGCAGTCCATAGGATTCGGCTTGATGGAAGGGTTCAGATATGACGATCAGGGCCGGATGCTCAATCCCAACCTGCTCGACTATGCGATTCCAACGGCTCTGGATGTTCCGGATATTCGCACCGTTATCGTGGAAGCGGGATGTGAACTTGGTCCCTACGGGGCCAAAGGTGTAGGAGAACCGCCAATCATACCAGGTGGGGCGGCGGTGGCGAACGCCATTTTCGATGCTGTAGGCGCGAGGGTAACCGTGTTGCCCATGACCCCGGAGCGGGTGGTATCTGCTCTCGAAAAAAGCAAGGCAAAGTAAACAGGAGACAGAACCTTGAACAATTTCGATTATTTCGCCCCGAAGACTATACCTGAGGCGGTTGCTCTTTTGAAGAAACACAGGGGGGCCATGGTGCTGGCCGGGGGAACGGACATGCTTGTCCGGATGAAGGCGAGAATATGGGAGCCCAATGCAGTCGTGGATGTGAAGCGAATCAAGGGCATGGATGAATTGAAATTCAGCAAGAAAACTGGACTGACAATCGGCGCGGGTGTGACCATGCGTCAGGTGGAGCTCTCCGAGGCCGCTCACGCCTATTTTTCGGGGCTCGCTCAGGGCGCCAGCCTGGTCGGATCGTTTCAAATCAGGAATCTGGCAACGATTGCAGGGAACATCTGTAATGCCGCACCTTCTGCGGATACTGCGCCGGGAGCAATCGTTCTGGGAGGAAAGGTCCGAATCGCGGGTCCGAAAGGCAGGCGTACGATGCTGATCGAGAAATTTATCCTGGGACCCGGCAAGAATGCACTGGGCCCGGGTGAATTCGTGACGGCGATTCAAATTCCAATGACCGGGAACAGGACCGGATCTTCATATGTGCGACATACCCCCCGAGGGGCGATGGATATCGCCATGGTGGGTGTGGGGGCCGCCGTGACATTGGCCCCCAGGACAGGAATTATTCAGGATGCAAAAATCGTACTGGGTGCTGTTGCGCCCGTGCCTTTGAGAGCGAAGGCTGCCGAACGCATTTTGAAGGGAGAGGTCCCTTCCGACGATCTGTTCGAAGCGGCCGGCCAGGCAGCCGCGAAGGAGTCCCGACCCATTAGCGATGTTCGCGGATCTGCGGAATTTCGGCGTAAGATGGCGGGTGTGTTGACCACCAGGATGGTAGGCGAGGCTGTGGGTAGCGCCCAAAGACGCTCGGGCAGCAAAAGGAGGGCGGCATGAAAGTGGACGTGCGACTAACCGTAAACGAAGTGCTCCACGAGATTGCAGTGGAGCCCCGAAAGACCCTGCTCGCGGTTCTCAGAGAAGGGCTGTCGCTCACGGGTACGAAAGAGGGTTGCAGCACGGGTGATTGCGGTGCGTGTACCGTTTTGCTTGATGGGAAACCGGCAACCTCCTGCCTGGTGCTCGCAGTTGAGGCGGACGGGCGGGACATTACGACAGTCGAGGGTGTAGCTGACCGAACAGAACTCCATCCGATACAGGAGGCCATGATTGAACTGGGAGGACTTCAGTGTGGATTTTGCACACCAGGTATTATTGTTTCCTCCTTTGCGCTCCTGCAGGAGAATAACAATCCCAAGGATGATCAGATACGGAGGGCGCTGGCAGGAAATCTCTGCAGGTGCACCGGATATACCAAGGTGGTAGCCGCGGTGAAAGAGGCGGGGAAAATGATGAGGAAGCAAAGTCGGAAACGCTCACCCAGGAAGGTGTGATTCAATGAGATGTGACACGGTCAAGATGTGATAAGACAATAGCGGCGCCTGATCGGGGTCGCTTTTGCTTTGTGAAACCAGGGAGGAAATACGGTGGCAGAATTTAAAGCAGGAATCATTGGTTGTG
>CAVOEZ010000188.1:0-7398 GCA_963694355.1 Latescibacteria bacterium UBA2968
GCCGCCTCCACTGCTGCGGGGTCGATCGAGAGATTGGCAGGATCGATGTCGACAGGTACAGTTACTGCCCCGGCCAGGAGAACCGACAGGGGACAGGCAATAAAGGTGGTGGTGGGCATGATGACTTCGTCGCCGGGGCCGATACCGGCAGCCTTGAGAGAAAGGGTCATGGTTTCGGTGCCGTTGATGGTTGCAATGGCATACTCCGATCCGATCCACTCGGCGAATTCCGCTTCCAGTTCCGTCCCTTCGGTGCCAAGGCCGTATTGCCACTTCCCGCTTTTTGCGACACGGGTGGCGGCTTCTACTTCTAACTCGTCGTGTAAAGGCCATCGAGGCGGCGGATCCGTCCGGACTGGATTACCACCAAGCAGTGCAAGTTTACTCATTTTTTCTGACTTTCCGTTGAATGGTGACAGAATATGATTGTTGCGCTATAAACCCAGGTCCTTCAAAGAGGGCTTTTCCCAGGATATGGTGTAATCTCTTTCCTCGAACGCCGGACTTCCTCCTGGGCCGTATCCCTTTTCCTCAGACACCTGAGCAAGTGGAACGAACGAGTGCGTGACTCCAGCATCTGCGACGTCGCATTTCAGGAAGCCAAGAGTGGGATCGCCGTCTTCCCAACCGAGAACTTGCTGTGGAAAGGCGACCGCGGACGAATACTGAAACGTCAGATCCTCGATCGTGACGGATTTGCGACAGTGGATGTGGGAGGTGATGACAAGATCCGGATCGGTTTTTCGAATGATTTCCAGCATGCGAGTTCTGTGCGGATCGTCGGTTCCGAAGATCCATTCCAGGCGGTTTGTTTCCACATTCCAATTCGGTTCTTCGGGGTTCTCTACAAAGAGGGCCGGGTGCAAGAACCAGACGTGATGAGGTGAGCGAGGCTGATCGACTTGCGCCTCGAGCCAGTTCCACATATCTGTTTCAGCCGGAATTCCCGATCCTGCAGGGAGGGCATTGAAGCCTGTAAACCTGACATCCTTGTGCGTGAAGCTGCAGTGGTCGCTGCCGAAGATCTCCCGAAACTGATCAACCGCGCCCTGTTTAATGGCGGTGGTTGTGTCCGGCTGATACTTGTTCCCTACATCGTGGTTACCGGGGATGACATAATATGGAAACGGGAGACTGTCGAGATCCTTTTTGACCTGCTCCAGTTCAAATCGATGGGTTGATCCGTCGCGGGTGAGGTCTCCACCCAGAAGAAGAAATTCCGGATCGATATCGAGGATCTGCCTTCGCGCGGTTTGCCAATTTGCGTTCCAGGCAGGTTGGAATCTGAAGGATCGCGGCGTGCCAACATGAATATCGGATACGTGTACAAAGGTCCAGGGTGTCATTTTGTCATCCAGGAGGTGTTGAGGGTGATCGAGTGGTGAAGCAACTTCCGAGATCTACTTTTTGAGGACGCGATCGATGAACGCGTACGCCTGTTTCCGGATATCCGGCGGGAAATCGTGTTCGGCGTCCGGGTAGACAGCTTCGAGATTCGCTTCCGCACCAAGGAGCTTGTAAACAGGCGTGGCGGCCTCGATACAGTCCTTCACACCGGAGACTTCGAAATTGTCGTCGCCCAACGGAGCATTAACGAAAAAGGCTCTGGGTGCAAGAGCGCTGACCACTTCCGTGAAGTCGAACGGCATCAGCTTTGGATCCTTCTTGTAGACCTGGAAGATCCGCGGCATATATCCCTTGTGACTCCAGCCGCCGATGTCTCCTCCGAAATACTTGAAGAAGGAATTGAACCCGCAGCTGGACACGAGGACTTTCAACCGCTCATCGAATACCGCGACATACATGGTGTTGTGCCCACCCAGCGAGTGGCCGATGCTGCCGATTCGATCTGCATGCACCTGGGGGAGAGACTGAAGCAGATCGACCGCACGCATGTGATTCCAGATGCCTTTCATGGTGGTGCTGACATATCCGTTTTCATATGGATTATGAGAGTAGTCACCAAAGTTGGGGTAGTCCGGCGCCAGGGTGACATACCCTCTCCTGGCAAGCTCCAGTGCGTAGTGCAGGTTTGGCAACCCGCCGAGTCCCGCAGGCTCGTCCTTCCCTATTTTTGTGGTCTGGTGCAAACAAAGCATCGCGGGGGCTTTTCCCTGGAGGTCGGATGGTGTAAGAAGGTAAGCGAACATCCGGTCTCCGGGTTCCGACAGAAATGTGATTTTTTCCAGTTTGACGCCGTCGAGATGCTTTGTTTCGACCACCTTCATATCCAGTGGGGGCAGATTTGAACGATCCGGAAGTTTCCCCATGACGAGCTGCATGTTCTGGAGTATGTGTGCCCGGCGTTTGACCCAGTCTTCGGGCTTTTTGATGGGAATCTGTTTGCCGCTGGCGTCCAGGTAGGTGAGCATATTTACCTTGTCGTGATAAAAGGGAGGATTCTGATCCGCCCCTGTGACGTTAGAAATCATGAGTTGAGTCAGGATGATGAAAAGGATGTATCGATGCATTCTGTTCTCCAGGAATTATTGAGCTGTCCATCCGCCGTCGACGAAGAGGGAAGACCCGGTGACGTATGTGGAAGCGGGACTGGCCAGAAAAAGGGCGGCCCCTCTGATTTCATGCATTTCACCCCAGCGGTTGAATGCGGTCTGGCTGAGCAGAGAGGCTACTTTTTCGGGTGTCTTGAGCAGGGGTTTATTGATTTCGGTCAGGAATGGTCCGGGACACAATGCGTTGCACCGAACGCCGTAAGGCGCCCATTCCAGCGCAAGGGTTCTGGTGAGTCCGGCGATGGCCGCTTTTGACGCACAGTATGCAGATCGTTCGGCAAGTCCAACGGCGCCCAGGGTGGAACCGATGTTGATGACGGAACCCCTTCCCTGAGGTTTGAGCAAGCGTCCCGCTGCCCTGCAGCAAAGCCAGGAGCCAGTGAGATTCACGTCGATGATCTGGCGGAATTCTTCGAGCGGAAATTCTTCAACGGGATGCCGGATATTCATGCCCGCACTGTTCACGAGTACATCCAACTTTCCGAATTCGTCTACGACCTTCCCAAAGAGATCGTCCACATCCGACTCATCGGTTACGTCGGCACTGACTCCCCGACACGGGTTTCCGGTGCTTTCCGAAATTTCTGCCGCAACCGAGGCGCAGTCCGCCTCTGAACGCGAGCAAAGTGCGGTGGTGGCGCCTGCTTCGGAGAAGGCGAGCGCCATTTCGCGTCCAAGCCCTTTGGTGCCGCCGGTAACAAGTACGACCTGATCATCCATTCTGAACAGGTCCATGGTGTTTACATCTGCCATATAACGCCTCCGTCGGAGTAATTAAGAATTCGACCGACCGGATCATTTTGCGGTCAGCAGTCTATATAGGTTCAAGCTGTAGTGGAGGAATCCGAGGTCGTTCGGGTGTGTCCCGTCCTCTAGATGCCAGGGTTGATTGGGTACCAGGGCAAGGCCGTCGATCACTTCCAGGTCCTGTATTGTCAGTGCGGTCTCCAGGATGGTGCGGGAAAAGGTGGGCAGGTCCACCCCGCCGCGCTGTTCGTGGCCGATTTCACGCCATATTGGGCTCAGTACCACGATCCTGACAGGTGGAGGGTAGATTTCCCTGAGTTTTTCAAGATATGCGGAGGCGGTGTTCCGAACACCATCAAGTCCAATTTCTCTGCCCCAGTCGTTGGTGCCATATGCCACGGTGATGAGGTCCGGATCGAAGGGAAGATCCGGGTCCAGGGCATCGAGATCGAATATGTGTCCACCCACTCCCTGGTTGAGCAGATTGGCGTTGAGCATTCTCGCCAGTTGTACCGGGTAGGTGGAGACCGGGCTGATCGCGTCCATACCCTGCGTGATCGAATCGCCCAGACACAGGAGGTTGGTGGCCGCAGGTTCGATAGGCTGAAGGGTAGATCCCGCTTTCAACTCCAGTTTCAGGAGTTTGATCTCGATGTTCGGTGAAAGATAGATCCGAACCGTTCGTTCCTGGCTGTCGTCAAATTCGAACAGTCTTCTTTCGTAGGACCCCTGTGCCTTATCGAGTCGGATACAGTGGGAATGGATGCCGTCGATTTCTATATCCAATCCAAAGTACGTTCTGGCGCCCGACAAAAAATGCAGTGTGATATCCATAAACCGTGAGTCTGTGCGCAGTGCGATGGAGCCTCCGGAGTTGCAGCGGGATCTGATTGCCCATCCAGGATTCCGGTCATAGTACGCGAACTGATCCGGAGTCATCCTTCTGAGACGAACTCCATTTCTGTCGCGGCTGATGCTCAGGACGCCGTGGCAATAGTCTTCAATTGCCTGATCGAGTAGATTCAATTTTTTTCTCAAATTTTGAAAGGTCTAGTCCTGGAGTTTGGATTGGAGATCAGCGATGTAGACTTTTCGAGTGCCAGCTTCGCAGCCGTTGAAGGCTATCCACCTGAAGGAACGATCCCACGCAGGATGCGGGTCTATGCGGCGTTCCTTTTTGGGACCCGGAAATGGAGGGTCATTGTTGATACGGACGAGTGTTTCTTCGGTCCCGGTTTCCAGATCGATCCAGCGAATGGGCGTGGTGCCGTCTCCGAAGGCGAGCGGTTCGTGCAGGTAGACATCTGTCACAATGTGTCGGCCGTTGGGATGAAGTGTGGGATGCCCGGAGCCCACAACCGCTTCTGTCATAGGTGAGAGTCCGTCGCCATCCCAGTTGGAGCTTGCAAGCCGCAGGGTCTGACCGTCCAGTTTGAGGTTGATGGTGATGCCGTCACCATCAGGAGTCCAGTTGGGGTGATGGCCCCCTTTCCCCCATATGGCTTCGGGAATTGCGAGGCGGATGTCTGTGCCATCGGCATTCATGGTGATCAGGTCGTGTTTCATCTTGCCGCCACTGTGCGGGACCCAGCGCAAGACGAACATCAGCCGATCTCCCCGGCAGTTCCATTTGACGTGGAATCCGTAGAAGTCGCCTTCACGATAAGCATCCGGATCGATGGCCGGGATAGCGGATTCAACGATGGTGCGCAGAGACACCAGGAGTTCGGTCTTCCCCGTGTCCGTACACGTCACAAAAATGCCATCGTCCTCTGGAGCCCAGCGGTTAGGAGGGACCTGCCCCGGAGGCGTGATTACACCGTAGCCCAGTTGCGTGAGTCCCATTTTGAGAAACGACGGACTCGCGACGAAGCGGCCATCGGGGGACACCATATAGACGGTGCCGTCGAGGTCTTTCCGATCACCGGATTGTGGATTCATTTTGACACCGTGAGGTCGCCAGGTGTCCGTATCCAGATCGTTGAAGAAAAGCTGGGTATCGTCCGTGCCCCACTGGGCCTGTGTACCCAGTTGGGTATCCCATCCGCAGGATTGTGCAATGACACGCTCGGATCCTTCCTGAAGATCCACAAGTATGACTTCAGCTGGATCACCAGGGGAGGGGACCCGATCCTCATAGGGCAACCGGGTGAGTGCGAGGTATCGGCCGGAAGGACTGAATGGCGAGGTGTCGAAAAAACGGTGGATATATCCTCCGTCCCCGGGTGTGGCACACCAAACCGGCACCAATGGATCGTGTTCTGAATATTCGGGGAATCGATTGGAAATCATTCCAGGTGACCCGGCAGGATTAGTGATGGTGGCCACCGGGACCGTGCACGTGGCCGTGTTCGAGTTCCTCGGATGTCGCATCACGAACCTCAACGACATCTACGTTGAAATTGAGGATTTCTCCGGCCAATGGATGGTTGCCATCTACGGTGACCACTTCCTCCTCGATCTTCACGATGGTTACCACCTGTTCTCCCTCGTCATCTCTGGCTTCGAACTGCATGCCTACCTGGAGATCCTCTACGCCTTCGAACTGTTCACGAGCAATGGTTTGCATGAGGGAATCATCGCGAACCCCGTAGCCCTCTTCGGGAGGTAAGGAGACTTCCAGGTGATCTCCGGCCGCTTTCCCCTCCAAGGCGGATTCGAGCCCAGGAATCAGGTTGCCGGTCCCCTGGATGTAGGCCAGTGGTTCCTGCCCTTCGGAGGTGTCGAGGATCGTTCCATCCGACCCGGTAAGTGTGTATTCCATGGTAACCACTTTGTGTTTCGCGATTTGCATTTGAATCCCTTTCGGTCGGATGTCTACTACTGTACTTCAGATCCTGACACGCTGCGTGTCCGGGACCGCCTGTTTCAAAAATTCCATGAATCTGCTGAGTGCTACACGATAACACCACACGGCTACCGGGTAAAGAGAAAATGAGCGGTGACATCTCTATCCGGTCACATCCATCTGCGCGAGATGCCTGCCGGCCAGGCGTCTGCTGGTGATCCGATGTGAAGTCTGCGCCCTGACCGCGGAACCTGCTTCGAAGAACGGTCTAAATCGATTTTACAATTCGCCTCAATGCTTCCAAAAAAATTCCCCGCTCCGGTTTCATTCCAACGGTTACTCTGAAACACCTGTCTAGGGGAGGTACGGCCGGTTTTCTGACGAATACATCCCGATCCTGCAAGGCGTTCAGAATCGAGACAGCCCTTTGGGCGCTTCCGGCATCGAAGGTGACGAAATTGGTTGCCGATGGCAGCGTTGGTAACTCGAGTTCTGAACCGATGGCGGCGTATTCTTTGCGTCCTTCCTTGACGGAGGCGATAACGCCTGACACGAAGTCCGTATCGTCGAGCGATGTAAGGGCTCCGATCTGGGCCAGCCGGTTCACACCGAAGTGGTGTCGGACCTTCTCGAAGGACGAGATCACTTCGGCCTCGGCGAAGGCGTATCCGATCCTTGCGCCCGCCATTCCATATACTTTTGAGAATGTGCGCATCCGGATGGTGCCGGGGAGCAAAGGGACAATGGCCGGTGCGGCATCTTCGGGAGCAAATTCGATATAGGCTTCATCCAGAATGAGGACACCTCGAGAGGGGAGTGAAGACTGGAAGCACTCGATTTCTGCGGCGGTATGCCAGGTGCCCGCTGGATTGTCCGGGTTGGACAGATAGACCATTTGCGCAGAGGTCTGGTTGGCAAGGTCGCTGAGCGCCTGCAGGTCATTTCTGCCGTCCCGGTAGGGCACGCATTGGGCTTGATGTCCAAATCCCGCCAGGTGATAGTGAAGGGTCGGGTAGGCGCCAAGGGAAGTGACGACAGTGTCGCCCTGCTCGACGAAAAGGCGAACAACGAGCCCAAGCAGATCATCTATGCCGGCACCCATGGTGATGTGCTCTGCGGGAATGGCCAGATGGCGGGCGAGGCCGTTCCGAATATCAAAATTTTCCGGGTCATTATACCAGGCGATATCCGATGCGGCTTCCGCCATCGCTTTTTGGGCCAGGGGAGATGTTCCAAATGCGCTTTCGTTGGCACCCAGGCGGGCACGAAATGGCGCGCCCCTTTGACGTTCAAGCGTTTCGGGACCCACGAACGGCACCGTAGATGGTAGTCCACGCACAAGCCTGGTAA
>CAVOEZ010000189.1:0-7369 GCA_963694355.1 Latescibacteria bacterium UBA2968
CAGCCGTCCACTCGGTGGCGATCGAAGAACGCGGTCCCGGTCGCGCAGTCGTGGCGCTCAAGGGATCATTCTCAACGTCCTCCGCACAGTCCCTCGACTTCACCGCACGACTCTATTTCTACAGCGGCTCTCCCACAGCAGAAATCACCTTCAGTGTCCGAAATCGGCAGATGGACAGCATGGCGAACTTCGTCGCCATCGATCGCCTGTCCATTGAGCTCCAACTCCGAACGGCGGGCCCCGTAGTCGCGAACCTGCCCATCGACGGAAGAGTACTTGAGCGGTCGCTGTCCAATTCGCCTGTCAAGCTGGCCCAGACCCGATGGAATGTTTGCGTGCTTGACTCGAAGCCCGCTGGCGAGAAATTCGGAGGTTGGATTCGACTCGCTTCGGAAGCCGCAGCACTCACAACGGGCACGCGTTGGTCGTGGCGGGTGTATCCAGTGGGAGCATCAGCACACCCGGACGGAACAGTGTCGCTGGATCTCAAATCCGCAGAAGGAGAATCGGTCGACCTCTACACTGGGGGTGCAAAAACCCATTTCGCATTCCTCCACTTCGCCCGCGGTTCCGTACCAGCGCCCGAGGCAATCGCAGCAGGCACCAGCGAATCACTCTTTGCGGCGTGTGATCCCAAGGGGTATTCCCAGGAGACCAGAGTATTCGGTAACCTCTACGCGAACAATCCTTCCCTCTTTCAGGAGCCGTATCGCGATGTCATTGGGCGCTACCAGAACCGGATCGGCGATTGCCTCGAACGCATCGTGGAACAACGTGCCCGGCCGGAATGGAAGGTCAATGAATTCGGTTGGCTCAACTTCGGCAGTGGTCTCCACCACCGAACCAAGGTCCGCGAAAACGCGCACGAGAGCTGGTGGGACAGCAACTATTACGATTTCCCGCACGCCACTATTGTCAACTTCCTGCGCACGGGGAATCTTCTCAACCTGACCACCGCCGTGGAAGCCGGACTTCACCTGGCCGATCTCGACATCTGCCACAGCGTTCCGGGCAATCCCGAACTGGCTGGCTCACCCCGCTCAGGACCGGTCGTCGGTCATTTCCGCGACTACACACGCGGTCAGGAATTCTACGCACACACCTCCTTCACCTTCTACAAGAACGAATCCCTCTACGAACTCTACTACCTCACCGGCGAACGCTGGTTTCACGAAATCGGCCTCATGTCCTCCGAGTTCGCAATGGCATATTGGGGCAAGGGCGCACTCCGAAATATTGCCCACGGAATCTGGGGCGTCCTCAGCGCCTACCAGAACACGCACGAACAGAAATACCTGGATCGCGCAAGATTCTTCGTCGACGAATGGGCGAAACCCCGGCAGGACGAATTCAACGGCAGCTTCGATGACCAGATCTGGATGTATGGCCTGCAGTTCGAAGCCTATGACAAATACTTCCGCGTCACGGGAGACAGACAAACGGCGCAGTACTGCGTCAAAGCCGTGGACGCCGCGATAGCTGAAGATGCGGGTGAGGGAAAGTGGAAGAACAGCGGAGCCCAAAGCGGCATCTGTCTCGCCGGCTACGGGTATGCCTATGACTACACCGGCGAGGAAAAATACCTTCGATACGGCCTGGAGATACTGGAAACAATGGGAGACGCCGCTGGTGATCGCGTGAAGACATTTGCCCAGCAGTACCGTGCTTCGGCCCTACTTTTTGAAAGCACTCACGGTTGGATACGAGCCGGAGGGCGTGCTGACGGGTGAGGGTGAGGAATAACGGCTGAAATTCGTGGAACCGCCTGAGCGTGGTATCGGGAATACTCGCATTATCGTTAGCTGGACCGCTTGGCGTTTGATCTGCAGCTCATCAGGAGGTGGACGAAATTTTCCTTGTCCACCTCTTTTCTTTGCTCACGTCACATTCCCGGCGCAATTAGCAACTTGACTTGTGAGAAATATTGTTTTATCGATGGTCACGCAGGAGGAACGCAGAACGCTGCAACGACCGATGGATCAACAGCGTCAAATCTTCCGGTATACTTAATCGATACACCCTCATGAAGATGGCTGTGATCTTCGAACGATTCAGAAACTCCTGGGGCACAGCGACATCAAGACGACCTTGATTTATACGCACGTGCTTATTCGCAGACCTGGTGCTGTAAGGAGCCCACTGGATCCATTATGGAAAACCCAATCCTGAAATCACGGAGCATATACAAACCGGCCTATCTTGACGTAGGATTCAGGTGTCCTGGATGATATCTGTCTATGATAGAACGGCTTGGGATGATTTCGTAAGGAAGTAGAAATTATACTATACAGACCAGTTTGGCAATGTTTGTAGCGGATAGACAGTCTGTATGATTACTAGGATGCCCAGTGCCGTAGTTGCCAGCTTCGGAAATATGAATTGGTTTTCGTGTTCGTTTCTAGAGATAAGGAGAATTGCATTGGCAAGCGATTGGGAAAGCAGCTTTTCCTTCTGGGCCCAGTCGCCCAGCAAAACTGAGCAGCAGCGCTGCGAGCGTGTCATTAAAGCCATCAAAACAGCTATTGGCAACAGCTCGAAGCTACAAGCACGTAACATGATGTGGTCTGGAAAAAGTGGACACACCAGGAAGCTGGTAGCTTGTATCTGAAGGAGGTGTATCAAGAAGATTCGCAGATGCCAACTGAAATTCTGGAACTCGCAGGTGTATGTTGAAAAACGTCCACCGGCCCTCGTGACTCAAAGAGTCGGGAAATTCGCATCAGGCACAGAAAACGATGGCCATTAGGATTTTCTCCCAATTAGAAGGTGGAGACAGCAATAGTATGAAATCTCACCCTGTCGATACACACCCGAAAATAGAACAGGTGCAAATGCGGCTCTTGTCTCAAGCCGGCCCTGGCCGCCGTCTGGAACTGACGCGCGCTCTGAGCCAGGGTACCATCGAAATGTCTCGAAGAGCTTTACAGAGACGGTATCCGCAACTGTCTGAGAGAAAAATTGCACTGAAACTGTTGGCGCTTTGCTATGGAGAAGAGCTTGCTCGGCGAGTGGAGATTCACCTGGAAAGCAGGCGAACCTCATGAATGCTCCGGATATATTGATCGCCACTCAGGCTCTGGTAGATGCCCTCGAGAAAGGCATCCAGCCCACCGGCACCTACTTCGATCGTTTCACGTCTGAGGACGAGCAGTTGACATGGGCTTATCCATCAGAGGACTTCCAGACACCGGGATACCGACGGTTTGATCCCTCCCTGCCGGAGGATGCACCTAATTCACTGAGTCTGTGAGCACCGTCCAACAAGCCGGATGCACCCGCGGCTCACGTGCGTGCTGACTGACACCCACCTCGAGCTGACAGCCCGCCTGTCACGCCTGCCTGCCGAAGCCACCTTGGCATAGGCAGGGCCCTTGCTTACGTAACTACCCGAAAAGCGTCGGTGAAACGTCGGAGAAAATTCTTCATTCAATACGTCGAAATCGTGACCCAACGATCGTTGAACGCTCTGAAATAACACGAGTTACGACTTGATCTGTCGAGCGCAATCTGTAGATACTGCATGCCCTGCGCCAGTCCCCCGCAGGTTTGGTCATCGTTGGATTTGGTCCTATAAGTAATCAAAGAGCTGAGAAAGGCTTTGTTTAACCTGGTTTTGATCTTTCTTTGACAAATGGCCGATTTTTCTGAGGATAAAACGATGATCAAGAGTGAATAACTTCATTCTCACAACAGAGGGTGCTGTCAGCCCGGATTGGTTCTTGTTTTGTATAGCACAGTCTAGAGGCCATGATTCGTTTTTTTGACTCGTAATCATTGCCAACACAGAATGTTCTATTTTTCCGTTGAACGCTTCGCTTTGTGATAGTACTAAAGCCGGCCTTCGCTTCTTTTGAGTGGAATCAGTAAAGGGAAAAGGAACAACCACAACATCAAAATGTCTATAAGTCACTGTAAGCTTCCTCATCGTTCTGTGAATCCCACTCGCTCAGTGTCGGGATAAGGGCGTTATTGAATTCAATGTCAACAGGTCGCGCTTTTCTAAGTCTGATAGTGTCATCTTCAATTTCAAATGCAATAACATCACCCGCGTTGAGATTGAGTTTTTTTCTGACAGGTTCAGGAACTGTAGCCTGATACTTTTTTGTAAGTTTGCTAATAGCCGTTTGCATAATTGTCTCCCTTTTTGTGTGGTATTACGGTAATACTACCATACAATGTAATACCATGCAACCCGTAATTCAATTTATTTTGGTGCCCTGTCCGTCGCCGCAGTTCAGAATCGCGTCAGGTTAGCAAACCGGAGAACATGATGAACATCGCCCTGGTTGGATGCGGGAAAGTAAGCGGGTATGGCCACCTGCCGGCCATTCAAGCTTCGCAAGAATGGGAACTGGTCGGCATTGCGGATACGGACCCTGCTCGACTCGAGGAAGTCCGGGCGAAGTACGGTGTTGCGTTCGCCGTCGCTGATTATCGCAAGTTGCTGGATATGCCCGGGCTCGATGCCCTCGTCGTCGCCACACATCTGGATACGCATTGTAGAATCACAACCGATGCCCTCGAGAAGGGCATCCACGTCCTGTGTAAAAAACCAATGGCTGCTAACATAGACGAATGCCAACAAATGGTGAACGCAGCACGGGAATACAATCGAATGCTGGTGGTGAATTTCAACACACGCTGTGGTCCCGTGTATAGAAGAATCAAACAGTTCATCGACAATGGCGAAATTGGAAAAGTGAGGGTTGTCCGCATCATCTACAACTGGTCGTGCCATCAGTGGAAGCCCCTTCAGCGTATGGAAACCTTCATGGCTGGAGGCGGTCCCTTGCTCGACTCTGCGGTCCACTTTTTTGACGGCGTGCGCTGGTACACGGGACAGGAGTTCGTCCGCATCGATGCAAACGGGCTGTTCCTCCCACCCTATGACAATCCTCAGCATGGAATCGCATCCTGCCTGCTGGATGGTGGCGCCATCGCCCTGGTCGAAGCAGGATGGACATACACGAAAAATACGAAAGATGAAGGATCCTTCTATCAGATCTCAGTGATCGGGGATGACGGAACATTGGAGCATGACACCACAACCGGCATCCTGCGTATCTGGACCGCATCTGAAACAAGGCAGGAGATCATGCAGGATACCGGCAAGCATTTCGAAATCACTTACCGGGCATTTGCGGAGAGCATCGAACAGGGAGAGTATGGAGATCTGGCATCGGGATACGATGGGCTGAAGGCAACCGAAGCCTCATTTGCCGCTCTCGCATCGACAAAGAAAGCGCATTCGCAATGACATCCGACAAAGCTTTTGGTGCGATGCCCTCGCCATGCTGCTTCACGACGCCAACAAGACATCCGTAGATATTGCCTGTGACGAATCATCCCAATCCGTCATCCACCTGATCCAAACCGGAGGCATAATTGAGCTGCATAGTCCACATCAATGGTCACCCAGGTGTTGGAAAATTGACCGTCGCGGAACTCCTCAAGGAGCGTCTGGGAGCGAGGCTGCTGGACAACCACAGTGTCTACAATATTGCGTTGGCGCTTACGGAGTTTAAGAGCAACATCTATTTTGAAACGCTTCGGGCAGTCCGAGAGATTGCCTACGCCAGAATTCTGGAACTCCCCGATGATGTGCCGGTCATCCTGACGAATGCTCACTTCCAGGGATCGGAGTGGGGTGAACAGAGCTGGGATCGAGCCATCGCGCTGGCCGGTGAGCGCGGAGTCCCACACTTGACAGTTGTCCTCAGCTGCTCCATGCAGGAGATTGAGCACCGAATTCAGGGGGAATCTCGTCGGGCAAAGCGCAAGCCTCGAAGTCTGGATATTTTCAGACCGGGATCTGGATCGCGACCCTGCATCGATCGTGGCGACCACGTCATGCATCTGGACACGACGGAGCTCAAGGCCGAAGAAACAGCAGAACGCGTCACTGAGTGGATTGATAAGATGATATTAGCAGAATAGGATAGCAAAGGTTGCGCGCGCACCATTAGCCAATCTGCCATACGTAGGTTAGACCGAACAAAGGCCTCTCAAATGAACGACTGGTATATCGAGCTGAATCGTCCTCCACTCGCACCTCCAAATTGGGTCTTTGGACCCGTTTGGACAGTGCTCTACATCATGATTGCCGTGTCATTGATTCTATATATCAAGCAGACACATGGAAATCCCATCTACTGGGCAATTGGTGTGATCAGTCTTCATCTGATCGCGAACTTCTCGTGGACGCCTGTCTTCTTCGGCCTGCAAAAACCAGGTTTGGCACTCATCGACATTTTGCTGCTTGATATTACTCTGGTCATAATAATTCTGCACTTCTGGAAAACAGCCAAACTAGCATCGGTCTTATTGTGGCCCTACCTTGCCTGGGTGTTGTTTGCCACCTATTTGAACGCAGGTTTCTATTATCTGAACAGGTATTGACCAGCGGATCAATGATATCTCCTGCTGCCACGTGGATCTTGGTCCGATTCAGCTCCGGTATTGTCTGTCTGGTAAATAGCGCATAAACTGATGCCCATTGAATCGATCATATCTTTTGCTTTTGCTTCCACATTGCTGAGCATCGCTCCGGGTCCGGACAACATCTTCGTGCTGGTGCAATCGGCGCTCTACGGCAGGAAATCCGGCATCTTGATCACACTCGGCTTGTGTACGGGGTTACTCGTACACACGACAGCAGTGGCATTTGGAGTCGCCGCGTTGTTCCGAACGTCCGTCACCGCATTTACGCTTCTGAAGATAGTCGGTGCGATCTACTTGGCGTACTTGGCTTGGCAGATGTACCGAGAAACATCTAAGCGTCTCGAAGCGCGGGAATCGAATTTCCGTTCAAACGGCGCAATGTATCGTCGCGGCATCATCATGAACATCACCAACCCAAAGGTGTCGATTTTCTTCCTCGCATTTCTACCGCAGTTTGCATCGCCGGAATACGGCCCTGTCACAACGCAGATGTTTATTCTCGGCGGGATCTTTATCTGCGTTGCTATGCTGATCTTTAGTGCGGTCGCCTTATTGGCAGACGCAATCGGGGAATGGTTGAACAGCTGGCCGAAAGCCCGGGTGTATTTGTGCCGTATTGCTGGGGCCGTGTTCGCCGGGTTGGCACTAAAATTGGCTATTTCCAGTGCGCCCGGCGGATAGCTTCCCGACACCGTCGACTATGAGCTCAACTGGACAGGGTACACCCATACATCCCGGTCGTGTGATCGCTCCCTGGACCTCTTTCCTCCACGCCCTCCCTTTGTACATCACAGCTTTCCTCTTGAAAAGATGCCTTGATTAGTGAAGACTTCTCGCGTATTCTGGCATCTGGCCCAAGATCATTCTTCAAGATGTTGTTCACTGTTAACCTGGAAACCTGAGCTGCCACTATGAATCTATTCTGGAT
>CAVOEZ010000190.1:0-7365 GCA_963694355.1 Latescibacteria bacterium UBA2968
ATTTCTATCGTGGAGGATTGACAAATGCCGGCCCAGATTGAAGCTATGGTGAATATCCTTCAGGCCGCAAAACTTTTAAAAGTAACTACTAAAACGATATATAACTATCTGGACAAGGGCTTGATCACCGCACAAAAATGGAACGGTTCCTGGAGAATCCCTAAAAGAACTTTAATAGAATTTTATCAGAAAAAATATGGAATATTATTAGAATCTGATATTCGGGAAAATAGAGCTTCCACCCTGGAAATTCGGCGTGAAGAATTTGCCCGGCTTAACAAAGCAGTCGGGATTCTGGAATCGATTCAGATCGAAAAGGATGCCCTGAAAAGTGAGGTGGCAATCCTGCACACCAGAGTTGCTGAACTAGAAGCATCTGCGGCATCAGGTTGGACAGAAGCCAGAAAGTCAAAAGAGGAACTGGATGATAAATCAGAATTGAATAAGAAACTGCAGGAGGCATCTCGAAACAACCAGATGGAATGTGAAATCCTGAGCAGGGAGCTTACGGCGATCAAGACGGAAAAATTAAGGCAGGAACAGAAAATCGAAGATGTTATACGCGACTCTGAATCACTGAAGAACGACCTTAAGCTAACACAGAAGGATCTCGAAGATGCCCACACGGATCTTGCAAAGCTGAAAGCAAGATACAGGCGCGATGCATTTCTTTAATTTTTGCACTTAAATGCAGTCGGCAAGACGAGAACCACGATGATAAATTTCAAGTGAATCCGTGCTAGGGGAGAGAATAAGACGCTTATAGGGTTTGTTCTACCCATAAGTGAGTCTATTTCAATCTGGATTATCAAGTTTACATAATGTATCTTATACCCGTTTTGTTTGCTCTGCACATCTGGCCACTGGACATCCATTTGTGGCCTCTCCGACTCACTTTGGATCGATCCGCAGTAGGTCCCCGTTCGCTCTTGCACAGATCACGTGTTCGTTATTGCCTCTCAGATGGCTAATGGGCTGATCCAGATCGATCGATCTGGATATTTTGCCGCTGCTGTCGATCCTGGATACCTGGACATGGTTTGTTACCACGTGGACCCCGTCGCTGCTGATTGTTAAATGGCTGGTCCAGTCCGCCACACGATTACACCACTCGAGTTCACCGTTCAAATTGATCGAGGACACGAATCCGAATTCGTTGCTCGCGACGATCCGACCATTATACTGCGCGAGACCGGTAATTTCCCCTGCAAGATTCAGGTGCCAAACTTCGGCGCCGTCTTGAGGTTTCACGGCATAAATCCATCCGTCCTCGGTACCGTATACGGCTTCGAGAACACCGTCAGAATCCACATCCATCAAGATCATGTGTTTCAGGCAGATCCCACGCCTGGGCGTGGTGGCATTTCCTTCTGAACCCACTTCCTCGAATGTGGACCATTTGAAGGATCCATCAAAATTGTGTACTGTCAAAGGTGTGGAATACTCGGTACCCACAAATACCTCGGCTTTTCCATCCTGATCCGCATCGGCTACCAGAAGACTTGTTATGGCATGATACCGAAACCATTCCGCCCAAATTCGCTCGCCGGACGAAGTGAACGCGTTGACATACCAGCCTTCCGTGCCAGCAAGCACGTCCGGATTTCCTGTTCCATCGAGATCGGCGACAGCTAAACCGGTCACACGTGCACCCCTGGACCACATGTTCTGGAGCTCACGCATCCAGACCTGTGCTCCGGATTCGGCATCGAACACGATCAGTCTGGATGCCTCGGTACCAGCAATCGCTCGCAGACCCTCCTCAGGACATACAAGTGCCAGTTTGACGCTTGTAACGGGATCTGGCCCTTCGAGTTCCTGATGCCAGCGCTCCGTTCCACTGGCGTTGTCCCTCAGTGAGACTCGCCCACCTGAAGTCCCTACCAGTGTAACGTCATTTAAAACAGATATATCCTCTATTTCCTGACCATCTATTTCGACCTCCCATGAGATCGTTAGCCCGGTTGTTTTTGGAATCGAGATCGCGGGTTTTTGATCGCCTGTCACGATTTCGGCTTCCAGAATACCAGTTCTGAGTTGCTCGGTTTGCGGGTGTTCACCTGCTACCAGTACTTGACATTCGGAGTCCACTTCTGAATCACCCACACGTTGGATTCCCTGAATTTCAACACCGTTTTCGACTGCGGTCAACCGGTAGATAGCGCCTGAGATCTCGACGCCCCCCACAACGTTCGGTCCTGTTCCCAGAACCGTAACTGTTTCGCCATCCTTCACCCGGATCAAACGATCGCCCATTCGGTCGCATGAGATTCCCTGCTCGGGCGTGAACAGATTGAGATAGGTCATCGCCTCGCCTGCTTCCAGGCGATGTTCCGCCGACTGGTGAAGTACCTTTATGACGTCATCTGCGAAAGGGTAAGCCTTCCAGCGGCTTTTCAGATGAAGGTCCGGCACGATCTCCATGGCCGATCCATCCAGCGAATGAAGATACAGCGATTCGCCTTCCTGCTTTATCCTGACCATGTCCCCATCCACTTCCGCATCCCCTACCAGACGCCACATGCATCGCGTGTCGTATTTGCCCGGCGCACAGGATCGCAGTTCGTCGATTACCGCAAAATATCGTCCCTTGGACCAGAACAGATTTCGCTTCCAGTCCATTCCATTATAGTCTGCGGCTTCTGTCTGCACGAGGCCGAATGCCACGTTCTCCTCACTCACATTCAGCGATGCAAGTGGCGGGATCACGATCCCGTCGCCGGTCGGTTCGAATTCACCGACACCATCTCGCGAAACCACAATTGAATTATGGAATTTTGGTGCCGCCCTGATGTAATCACCATCCGCGAGCCAGGCCCGGTTCTTCCAGGTCATCCGGATAATGGCATTGCTGTCCTCGTGACCGTGACAGGTGGTTCCCAGGCCCTCCAGGAGCAGGTATTCATCCTGTTCGTCGAAGGTGCTGCGGAGCGAAAGCTTGTCGAAGTATCTCTTCTTCGGATCCGGATGATGCGACTCTGGATGGAATTTCTTAACCCATTCCAGGACCTTTTCGGGCAGGTCTATCGCCGCGATTCCCAGCAATTCTGATGGTTCTTCCGGCTCACAGTTTTCGAGTCTGAACTTGTCATCTCTGAATTCGACACCGGCATAGAGTCCAGACAGAACCTGGGTCATGGGTGGCTTTTTCCCCTCACCAAGCCAGTTTAGCATCCAGAGGTGTTCCGGATGCTTCTGATACCAGGTCGATACCATTAATGGCCACAGCCGACCATCCCATTGTCTCGAAGAAAATGCGGGGTATCCAGCGGTATCACCGTAATTCGCCTCGCTGCGCATGTTGTCGGTGGTTAATGCCGCCAGCTTGCACAATTCGTCTACGTGCCCATTGTCTATGTATCCGTAATCATTCTTGTAAAGCATGTAATACAGAGTTTCCTGGGGAACGTGCCACGCGTACCCCACTCCCCCATCGTCATTGGGCTTGTAACAGTCTGCCTGCCCCTCGAATATCCGCACCGCCGTCTGGGCTGACGATTCGAATTCGGATACGCCGTATCGCTTTTTCATGTAGTCCGAACCCACGCCCAGGTTGAGTCCAATGAAGGTCGTGTGATTCTGTCGGATCTCCCCCGGAGGATTGACCTCTTCTGTCATGTAGAACAGCCCCGACAAGTGCCGCAGCAGATCGCCAAACATTGTGACGGCGCCTTTTCGGTCATCCTCAGAATAAAACGGGCTGTCTTCTATGAGATCCCATAGGTGGATGAAGCTCTGCAAATTGAACAGGCAGTGGTAACTCTCCGGATGGTCCACCCGCTCTTGCCGCCACGTTTCGATCGACCCCGCAAGAATTCCTGGAACGCATTTCCCCCATACCGGATGGTCGGTAAGATAGTAATTCCAGAGATAGTCCTTTAGCTTCCCACCTCTGAATGGAGAGGCGGACCAGCCGGTACCCCAGATGTCCAGATCAGCGCGAATCATCGACTGCAGATCGGACTCCGGAGGATATTCGGGTATTACGTGATTGAAATTATGGGCATGGATTCGTCCCAGTTCCCCTTCACTGCTGTCGACCAACTCTGTAAAGGCCTTAAATGCATTTCGGAGGCCTTCATCCGTGCTCCCCCCTACCACAATACAGTTCTGGCCGTATCCGAAGGGGTCGGAAATGGATTTGACAAAGTGACCGTCTTCTCCCGGAAAGAACGTGTCTACAAAGCAACATCTAGCAGTATACAATCTGCGAATCGCTGCATTGTTCGCCATATGCCCGCACGCGATCACCAGTTTGTCTATAAAAAAATCCTCGGCAAAGTCACTCTGGCCGAGGACATCGGGGTTCTGCCCCCCGATTCTTCCTATGGTCTCTCGAAGCTGGCGTACCGGTTCGGAAAGAACCATCCCATCGGGCACCACCAACACTACATTACCGTCCAGCTTGCTCACCGGGAATTTACGATCATAGGCGAATACCATCTCGCCGGAGATCAATTCTCAACTCCCAGCTTTTTGAGTTCGGCTGTGGCGGATTGGGCAGCGCCACTTTCCGGATACTCCGCAGTCACCCGCTTCAACAACGCGATCGACCGGTCGGTATTGCCCGCGGTCTTCACGCAGCGTGCAGCCTCCTTCAATGCCATGGGTGTAAAGGCAGAGTCGCGGTTCTGATCGGCGAAGGCGATATACTTATCTGCTGCTCCGGCAGGATCTCCCTGTTCCTCCAGGCAGGCTGCAATGCCGCTCCAGGAAGCGTAGCCCATCGGCCCTTCAGAGCCGTAATTGTCCAGATACGATTGGAAGGCGACCTGGGACTCAGCGTATCGTCCCGAGTCGAAATAGAGGTTGCCCACCATATGAAGCGCTTGACCGGCTGCGGGCTTTCCATTGTAGTTTTCTGCTACGCGTTCTGCCTGCACAATGGCATTGTCGATCTGACCCTGCAACAGGGCAATGCGCACTTCCCCTAGCGCCTCTACTGAAGCCCTTGTCTGCTCATCTGCCTGTTGTTTGATGAAAACGCCGATCAGGACCACAATAACAATTCCACCGATCACTGCGATCACCTTGGGGTAATTTTCTTTCACATATTCCCAGGCGTTCATAATCGTGTTTACAAATTCGTCTTGCTTCAATTCCTGTTTGGTCATTCGCTGCTGCATACGATCATCCTCCCGAGTCCATATTCATTCCCTTTCCAATGTGGAAAGGGCAGGTTGAATTCCTGCAGAATCAAGATCGATAAAGCTTTCCGGCTCCCCTATCATCTTCAAGGGTCGCCAAGCAATGTAATATATGAATTCCAGTGGCTTTGACAAAGAAAAAGGCCGCCTTAGCGCTTGCAGATAAATCGGCGAACAAAGTATAAATCCCCTGGTCTCTAGACCAGGGGATTTATAATGGAGCATTGCTGAATCTCTATTGCAACAGCGTAAGGGCATTCTGAGGAACAGCATTCGCCTGCGCAAGTAGTGCGGTGCTGGACTGAACCAGGATTTGGTTGCGGGTGAAGTTCGACACCTCTTCTGCAACATCCGCATCGCGAACGATGGATTCGGAAGACTGCAGGTTCTCAACTGACACTCCGATATTGTTTATTGTATAGTTTAGACGATTTTGCTGAGCGCCAAGATCACCCCTAACCCGCGACACAGTTTCGATGGCGAGATCGATCGTCGTAATTGCCGACCGGGAACTCTGCAGTGTGCTGAGAGAAACGCCGGACAGATTCATTTTTGCGCCCGTGGCGCTCATATCCTCGATATTGACCTCGATGCGATCTACCGCAACGGCGTTCGCCCCGACCTGAAGCGTCCCACCAGTCCCTCCCGTGATCAGAAGGGATTCCCCGTCCAGACTGCCGTCCCTGTATCCGGCAATGGTTGGATTCGATCCACCACCGTCCTTCTGTCCAGAAAGATTCAGAACGATTCCAAGGCGATCAAAATTTGCCACCACCGTCGATCCAGTGGCAACAACACCACCAGCGGCATCATTGTCGAGTGCCGGTCCTAGATTTATGGTCTGGCTCAGCACCCCATTTCCCAGCGTGATCCGGTTATCGGTGCTGTCCGCGTCACTGAAAACATAGGCACCCGCAGGCGCACCGCTGAGTGTTACATTGGTTACCCCGGTGGCTGTGGAAACCAGTGCGGTAGACACTGCAAAGTTCTCACTGACGACATTGCCGAACCCTCTTAATATAGATGTATTATTATAAGCGGTCGATGCCGCTATCCGGTCCATCTCCGCAACGAGCTGAGTAAATTCAGCGTTGATGGCCCCTCTGTTGTTGCGCAGATTCAACTACGAAGTGCAATAAAGTGAACTTAGGTTGAGTTTGCCCAGGGCTTGTTGAAAAAGTTGAGCTGGTGTGGAAAATGCAAGCCCTTTCCGAGGGCGATGGTTGAGTCGATTCATCACCCTTTGGATTTGCCTCTGTGAGACATTTTCCAGAGATGTTCCCTTGGGGAAATATTGCCGGATCAGACCATTTGTATTCTCATTCAATCCACGTTCCCAGGCGTGGTAGGGGTGCGCAAAGTAAATCGATGCCCCCAGGGTATTTCCAATCGCTTTGTGTTGTGCGAACTCTTTACCATTATCGGCTGTTACGGTATGCACAAGAGATTCGACAGGTGCCAAAAGTGAGATGGTTTTCTGCGCAACTTCCTCTGCGTGTCGGCTGTTTGCTTTTGCGATGAGGGTGTATCGGGAAAGACGTTCGACAAGCGTAATCAGGGCACCCCGATGATTCTTGCCAATGACGGTGTCGATCTCCCAATCTCCAATGCGTGACTTCTGATCAACAATCTCAGGACGCTCTTCAATGCTGATCCGATCCTTGATTTGCCCACGGCCGTCAGATCGACCATAGCGTTTACGACGTTTCTTTTTAGCCTGACGCAGGTGCTGATGGAGCGTGCCTCCTTGTTGCCGATCCGCCTGAATGTGCTGATAAATCCGCTGATGGGATACGCTCACAGGGTGTGTCTTTTTTAACCAGCCTGAAATTTGTTCGGGGCTCCATTCCTTTTGTACCTGAGCTTCGATGACCGTGGTCAACTCAGGGGTCATTTTGGTCTTCTTGGCTGCCCCGTGGCGTCTTCTCATTGCTTTCTGATGAGCTTGCCGTGGACAATAACCTCGCTGGCCTGTGTGGCGGTGGACCTCACGACTGACAGTTGATGGATGCACGTTGATGATCTGGGCGATCTCGACCTGTTGCTGCCCTGCTTTTCTTAATGCGTATATTTGGTATCTTCCAGCTTCGGTCAACTGGCCATATTTCCACATAAGTGACTCCATCTGTGAGTGGCTTGTTAAAAGGGACTGGAAATATACCAGGTGACCTTTTTACAAACCGCTCTGACAAATTGCACTTATGAGTTGAATTCAAGA
>CAVOEZ010000191.1:0-7305 GCA_963694355.1 Latescibacteria bacterium UBA2968
GACCTTTTGCTGCACGATATGGGTCCCGGCCTTGCGGATAACCGGGCCGATGGGTCAGCCGACGGATATGAATGGCGTACACCGCCATTGATGGGTATCAGGCTCGCTCCGGACAACCTGGGGGGTCCCGCACATTATCTTCACGATGGACGCACATCCGATCTTGGAGAGGCTATTCTCGAACACGGCGGTGAAGCCCAGGGAAGCAGAGATAGGTATCAGGCCCTGTCCACAGATGAACAGAATGCGCTGCTGGCATTTGTTTTATCACTTTAGGAGCTCACGTGCGAGGAACTGCGAAATCACACTGGAGCAGGCGCAAATTTGTGGCATGTTCGTCGGTTGTATCAGGTGGTTTGGCACTCTCGGGGTGCGCCACCATGTCCGTGCTTCACGTGGCGATTTTGGAAAACAGAATCCGGATCGATCTGGATAAATACCCTGATTTGAGGAAGAACGGTTCGAGTGTTCTACTCAAATCCAGCCGCGACCCGATTCTTTTGCTGCACATGTCCAATGGGGAATATCGTGCGCTTTCTGCAATATGCACCCACTTGAGCTGCAACATCAGGATGTCCGGCAAGGTGCTGCAGTGCCCCTGCCATGGATCCACATTCGATCTGGATGGGAATGCAATCAGGGGCCCGGCCCAGCGACCACTCAAGATCTATGAATCTAGAAGATTGGACGGGGCCGTTGAAATCTTACTTTGAGAAGCCAGAAGGGAGATAGGTAGGCGATGTTCAAATTCGTAATGTTTGTAACGATCCTGGGTATCCTGTTGCCGGTAGTCGCCGTCGCAGAGGATACAGCGGAAGAGGAGCGGCCGTTCGTGTCGGGGGGGGCATACGACAAGCCCCATCTGTTCAAACTCTCCTCGGGGAAGGCCGCATTGGGAGGGTATGCAGAAGCACACTTCCGGTTCGAAAAAGAAGAGGGGATTACAGAGGAAAAGACATTTGTGCCCAAGCGCTTCAATCTGTTCTTTCATTCGGCAGTTTCAGATCGCTTCCGAATGGCGGCAGAACTGGAATTCGAAGAGGGTACGGAAGAGATTCTGCTGGAGATGGCCATTCTGGATTTCGATATCCATCCGGCATTGACTTTCAGGGCGGGAATGATTCTGACTCCTCTTGGGAAGTTTAATCTTGCGCACGACAGCCCTTCGAACAAAATGACGGATCGCCCAGTCGTCAGCACAGAGATCATTCCAACTGCGCTTTCAGAGCCCGGTATGGGCATCCTGGGTGCATTCTACCCGTCGGCGAAGACCAGAGTTACCTATGAGCTCTATGCAGTAAACGGCCTTACAGATGGTGTGGTGGAAGAAAGCGATGAGGGTACCAGGACTTCCCAGGGCAAGCACAACATCGAAGACAATAACAACAAACCTGCTATCGCTGGTCGTGTGGGTTTGAGTCCAGTTCCGTCTGCAGAGATCGGTTTCTCCTGGCATTCAGGGCAATACAATACCACATTCTCAGAAGACATCAGGATCGACGATGCCCGAAATCTCACAATACTTGCCCTGGATGGCGAGTATCGCTGGAAAGACCTGGAGATTCTTGGGGAATATGCCAGGGCAGAGGTGGATTTGCCTTCAGGATTGCTCGGCTCGATATATGCCAGTAGACAGCACGGGGTCTACCTTCAGGCAAGTCACAGGTTCCTGAAGGGTGCGCTGCCCGACATGCAGGGTTCATTTTTTGAAGGTGCGATACGGTATGATGTGGTAGACTTCGACCGGGATCTGGAAGGGGATGTCCTGCGGCGAATCACATTCGGTCTCAACTTCAGACCCACGCAGGAATCGGTAATGAAGCTGAATTATTTCTACAACTGGCGGAAAGACAGGTCAAATGTTCAGGCACTCGGCGCAGGAATCCTGTTCAGCGTAGCCACGTACTTCTGATCACTCATTCGGGTTTCACTCTGGCAAGACGCAATGCGTTTCCTGTAACACCAAGTGATGTCCCCATATCACCTGCCAGGACTGCTACCACAAGCGAAACAAACCCGGGTATAACGCCAACTGCGAGGCACAATTTGATGGTCAGAGAAGACCATACATTCTGCCGAATCACGCGACGCGCTTTCCTGGTCAATCGAAACAAATAAGGAAGTTTGGTCAGGTCGTCTGCCATGAGGGCAACGTCCGCAGTTTCAAGAGCAGCGTCTGTTCCCGCAGCTCCCATAGCAATTCCCACCGAAGCGCGTGCCATCGCAGGGGCATCATTCACGCCGTCGCCTACCATGGCGACCTCTCCGTTTTGCACACTGAGTTTTTCTATAATTTCGACCTTATCTTCCGGCATCAGGTCGGCATGCCATTCGTCGATTCCCAACAGAGCTGCAATATTTTGGGCTGTGGTGGAGTTGTCGCCTGTGAGCATCACCACACGTTCGATGCCCAATTTCCGCAGTCTTTGAATGGTCTCTGCTGCTCCAGGCCGGGGTGCGTCTGCAAATGCCAGAACCCCGATTGTTTCCGAACTGTTTCCGACCAGTACGGTGGTTTTGCCTTGTTGTTGTAATTCGAGTACGGAGTCAGTGCTTCCGCACTCCAGAAATCCCGGTTTGCCCAACTTGTAGGTTCTGGCGTCAATGGTCGCTTGTACACCCTTGCCCGTGACGGACTTGAAATCCGTTACGGAGGGCAGTTCCAGTCCCTCTGCCGCGACCAGGACCGCACGTGCAATTGGATGCTGCGAGCGTGTCTCCAGGGCGGCTGCAATTCTCAAGATGTCCTCTCGCGTGTGTCCTTTTGCAGGCAGGACGTCCGTCAGTTCCGGTTTCCCGGTGGTGAGCGTACCCGTCTTGTCGAACGCGACTACCCGGACATCGGCCAGGCTTTCTAGAAAGTTTCCCCCCTTGATCAAGACTCCGTTCCTCGCGGCACTTGTAATGCCGCTGACCACTGCCACTGGCGTCGAGATGACCAGTGCGCAGGGACACGCAATGACGAGCAGGGTCAGGCCGCGCAAACACCAGGTACCGAAGTCGCCACCCAGAAGCAACACTGGAATGAGGATTATGCAAAGGGCGAGACCGGTGACTGCCGGTGTATAATATCTGGAGAATTTCTGCACGAATTTTTCGCTCGGTGCACGTCGATCTTCAGCATCTTCAACCATCCTGATGATTCTGGTGAGCGTACTTTGCGCGGCAGGCCTGGAAGTCTCGATCTCCAGATATCCCTCGAGATTAAGCGTGCCAGCAAAGACCCGGGCGCCAGGTTGTTTCTCTACAGACATCGACTCCCCGGTAATAGGAGACTGATCCACATCCGAAGTGCCTTCGCGCACATTTCCGTCGACAGGAATCTTTTCTCCAGGCCGAACGAGTGCCAGGTCACCCACCTGGACTTCCTCCACGGGAATCGTGACCTCATCGGTTCCCTTTCTGACAACGGCCACGTCCGGCGCAAGGTCCATCAAGGCTTTGAGTGACCGCCTTGCTCTTGCGACTGCAAAAGCCTCCAGCAGTTCGGCGACCGAGAACAGAAATGCGATCGCCGCCGATTCCATGTACTCGCCGATGGCCACAGCGCCAAATATCGCCGCGGTCATCAGGAAATTCATATCCAGCGAAAAGGAACGCAAAGACGAGAAACCGGCCGGGAAAAAGTTGATTCCTCCCACCAGTGCAGAGAGGAGGAAAAAACCGGTGGAGATCTCGAATGGACCGTTCCAGAGGAACCCGGTATCGGGCTCATTCAGCACCCACCTTGTTATCAATGCTGCCGCAAAAAATATTCCCGATAGGATTGTTCGCAGGTTTTCCGCACTGCGCCAGGTTTTCGGAGAGGAGCCGGAAGGATCCCCAACGGTATAACCCGCTCGGTGAATGGCCAGCCTGATTTCATCGTCCCGATTGGGTCCTGTTTCGTAATGTATCGTAACCCGTTGCGCCACAACACTTGTGGATACCTGTTTCACCCCATTTATCTCGAGAAGGGCAGATTCGACCTTTCCGGCACATCCGGGACATTCCATGTCCGGGATGGTCAATACCAATGAAGTGTTGGTTGCAGATAGATTGGATTCCACGGTCTGGACCCCTTAATAGGCCTGTGACTGGAAGGCGATAAGTTGTGTCTACTCCTCAGCGTGTTCGAGCCCGGCTGAAAAGAGTTGCTGTACGTGCAGGTCGTCCAGCGCGTAGTAGGCGAGTTTTCCCTGTTTCCTGAATTTAACCAGGCGCATATTTCTGAGAATACGAAGCTGATGGCTTACAGCAGAGTCGGTGCTGCCCAGCAATACAGCCAGGTCACATACACAGAGCTCAGCCTCTGAAAGCGCTCGGATGATTTTTAGTCTGTTCGCATTGCTCAATACCTTGAAGGTTTCCGCCAGATTGTTCAGCGTTTCCTCTTCCGGCATTGTTTCCGCAATCCGGGAGACCTTTACGCGGTCAACGAGATGCTGTCCATCGCAATGTGGCGAGGACTCCAATTCAGTCGATTCTGCCATTCCTCTTCCCTTTCTTGGTCATCTGAACTCTTGTTCAATTGTTTATATGATACCGCCAAGCAGTGCTGGCGTCAAGCCCTGATTGACTATTCCGTTTCCCCTTATTACTTGACATGCCCCATACAATCGGTTTATATTTAGCCTAAGCTAAAAAAGTATTTACTGTCCGTTCCATTCTTATCGAAAGTGAGCACGGAAATGGCAGAACCTCTGACCGCTTTGATATGGGGGATCGTCTTCGTCATTTTGGCTTGTGTGGGTTTCTGGCCAGGCCGGGGGTTGGTCTGGCGCTGGAAACGATCTGGCAGACTGACGGAAAGGGTGCTCCTCGAGGATGCACTCAAGCACATTTACAATGGAGAATACAAGAAGCAAACAGCCACTTTGATCAGTTTGTGCGGAGCACTCCAGCTGCCGGGCGGGGCCGTATCGGATCTGGTGGCACGTGCGGAGGCGATGCGTCTACTGGAATCGAAGGAGGGTGAGCTCCATCTGACGCGTGAGGGTAGAGACTATGCCCTCAGAATATTGCGAGTGCATCGGCTCTGGGAGCAGTATCTGGCAGAGAAAACGGGTGTTTCAGAGTCCGAGTGGCATAGTGAAGCCGAATTACACGAACACGATCTTTCGTCAGACGAAGTCGATGATCTGGCTCAGAAAATGGGGTATCCCGTTTATGATCCCCACGGAGATCCGATTCCAACGCCTTCGGGAGAACTCCCACCGAGAAGGGGCCAGGCGCTGTCCATACTTCCTGCAGGGGATCGGGCTGTAATTGTGCATCTGGAAGATGAGCCCAAGGAAGTGTACGCGCAACTGCTGGCCGAAGGTCTGCATCTCGGAATGAAGGTAGAGGTCACCGAGGTAAATCCAGAGCGTATTCATTTCTGGGCCGATGGGGATGAGCACATTCTTGCGCCCATCCTTGCTACCAATATTTCTGTAGCTCCGTTTCAAGATGATCAGGAGGAGGAAGAAGAGAATCACGATCCCCTGTCCTCGCTCCAACTGGGAGAATCCGGGCGCGTAATCCGGCTGTCTCGCGGCTGCAGGGGACTGGAACGCAGGAGATTAATGGATCTCGGCGTCCTTCCGGGAACAATTATTGAAGCAGAAATGAGAAGTCCCGGCGGAGATCCCACAGCGTATCGAATCCGGGGCGGAACAATCGCTCTGAGAAAGGACCAGGCCGGTCATATTCGCATTGTCAGGAATTGGGAGGCAGAATGAACACCAGTGAGTCGACTTCGGATGGATGCGCTGCATGTCCTTCACATCACGCAGGGAATCTGACAAAGCTGGGTCTCAATATGGCGAACTGGGACTATGTTGTGGCTTTGGCAGGAAACCCCAATACAGGCAAGAGTACCGTTTTTAATGCGTTGACGGGTTTGCGTCAGCATACGGGAAATTGGCCTGGCAAGACGGTTGTGAGGGCCGAGGGAGGATTTTCATACGAAGGTGCAAAATACAAACTGGTCGACCTGCCCGGCACCTATTCGCTGTTGTCAACCAGTCTGGACGAAGAAGTCGCGCGTGATTTCATGCTTTTTGGTCGACCCGACGTGACTGTTATCGTTGTGGATGCAACGCGCCTGGAAAGAAATCTGAATCTGGTCCTGCAAGTTCTTGAAATTACAGATCGGGTTGTGATATGTCTAAATCTCATCGATGAGGCGGAACGCCACGGACTGACACTGGACGATCGAAGCCTGGCAAGAGATTTGGGGGTTCCCGTTGTAAAAACCTCCGCTCGTCAAAACGAAGGCATCCCGGAACTTATTCAGGCGCTCAGCGAGGTCGCTACAGGCAAGGTGGTCTGCAAACCCCATCGAATTCAGAGTGAACCGCCACAACTTAAGCGTGCAATAGCGGAATTGGTGGACAAGCTGGATTCGGCCTACCCCGATTTGCCCAATTCCAGATGGGTTGCACTGCGGCTTCTGGATGGAGACCAGCGGATCGCCGAGGCAGTCCGAACCGGGGAACTCGGAGAATTGGGGCAGCAGATCCCGGCCAACGCAGAACCGGTGGACAAGGTCAGTTCGGAGGTTACCGCATAATGAATAAAGTGAAAGCAACATCTGAAGAGCTTTTGTCTGAAGCCGCAAAGCTTCGCTGGGACGTCGGATCGAATTTTCACGATTCCCTGATGGAGGCCATTTACAAAGATGCTTCCAATATCGCCGGCCGCTCGGTCATACGAGATGGCGAGCAGCCTAAATTCAATTGGGACAGGAGTATCGACAGGCTGGTTACCAGCAAGTGGCTGGGGTTCCCACTTATGCTGTTTATGCTTACCGTTGTGTTCTGGCTTACGATCGAAGGCGCCAATGTTCCTTCTGCCATGCTTGCGAACCTTCTGATCGATTCATTCCATCCCGTGTTGAAAGGGTTCGGGGCCACAATGGGCCTGCCATGGTGGCTCAATGGGTTTATATTCGACGGCATGTATCTCTCGATGGCCTGGGTAATCAGTGTGATGCTGCCGCCCATGGCGATATTCTTCCCGCTGTTCACTTTGCTGGAAGACTTCGGATACCTGCCCCGAGTGGCATTTAATCTGGATAATCTCTTCCGAAAGGCCGGTGCCCACGGCAAGCAGGCCCTGACAATGAGCATGGGCTTCGGTTGCAATGCTGCTGCCATTGTCGCTACGCGTGTTATCGATAGTCCAAGAGAGCGACTGATTGCGATCATAACCAATAATTTCGCTCTGTGCAATGGGCGATGGCCTACTCAGATCCTGGTGGCATCCATATTCATCGGCGGGTTGGCGCCTGCCCATTTGGCGGGGCTCGTATCCGCAGCCGCAGTGGTAAGCGTGGCCGTG
>CAVOEZ010000192.1:0-7278 GCA_963694355.1 Latescibacteria bacterium UBA2968
CCCAAAGCTCGAATCCGCTCCAACACACCATCCGTCTCAGACATCAATAATCTCCTGAACAGAAATTGATTTCACTCCAAACCATAATTTACCACGCACCCCATGCTTTCCATCACCAAAACACCCACAAACAACCCATTCGCATAAGCGCTCCCCATCAACCATCACGCGCAGCGCGCGGTTCCAATCCCTCCGAATTCCGTCATTGCGCTTGCCCTCGTAGGCCACCTCAACACGCAATTCCTGCGACACAATTCGCGCTGTGCAAGCCGTCCGGCGCCTGAGGACCGCCTTTTCTTTTCGCCTCTTTTCTTTTGGCGGACAAAAGATGAAGACGCGAGCAAGCGAGTGGCTGAGGGGCCCCTCGGAGAGGTAGGGATAAATTAGTTAGGGTTTGAATGAAAACATAGTTCCCTAAAAAAAGTTCGCTCTTGACGTTGACTCACCTCACCCCCAACGCCTCCGCCATAGCCCGAACATGCGAAGGCCCCGCCCCACAACACGCCCCGATATAATTAATCCCTTCAGCCTTCGCCCTTAACGCAAACTCCCCCATCTCTTCAGGCGACGTCGCCATCCTATACCGCGCAACATTGTAACCCACGTCCTCTGTATCCGCTTCCTGTCTAAACCCCTTGGGCTGACACGCAACAGGAATATCCACCGCATTCCGCATCTCCACCGTCGTCGGCAGCATCTGGTCGGGATCACCAATACAAACAGTCCCCACAATATCGGCTCCCTCAGCCTCCAAAATCCGGGCACACTCTGCCGCCCTCACCCCGTCGTGCGTCTCCTCGGAACTCCCAATTCCCAACAACACCATCGTCGGAAGATCAACCTTCTTGCAAGACCTCAAACACACCCTGATCTCGTCTAACCTGAAAAACGTCTCAGGAATAAGAAAATCCGCACCCGCCTCCACCAGCACCTCGATCTGTTCATCCCACTCCGCCATTGCCCGATCATGAGACGAAACGTCATCCGGATCGAAAACCGGCGGCCCACTCCTCGAACCCGTCATAGTCGACACAAGACACCCACCCACGGGAGCACTGAACTCAGAAGCCTCCTTCGCCACCCGAATCGCAGTACTATTGATCTCCTCCATCCGATTCCCCCAGCCGTACCGTTCCTCCAGCTGAGGCGCAGATGTAAACCACGTCAATGCCTGAAGCACCTGGGATCCTGCTTCATAAAAATCTTTATGAATTTGCCGCAAGGCCGCAGGATCATCACCAATCACCTGAGGAACAGAATACCCTCGATGCAGTGCCTCAAGAAACATCCCCCCGTCACCAATCACTACCCCCTCCGCCAGCATCTCCATAAGATTCGCCATATCACGCGCCGCCTTTCACGATGTCCCTCACTCACAGCCTGAGTGCCAAACGTCTTCTCCCAGATCACTCCGCACGTTCGAGCCTGCCTGCCCTGAGTAGCAGCCTTTGCGTATCGAAGGGTCGAGAACAACGGATAACCCGACACCATATCTTGCCTTCAACATCCAACCCTCGACTCTCGTTCCTCCGATGCCTATATTCCTCCATTCGCACAACACATCTAACCCGGAGACTCCTGAATGTCCGCTAACAACACCGCATCCGATCTCGATCGTGAGTTCTTCGCCAGGGAACTCGACGCGTTTCTACCAGATCGAATCTTCGACGCACACACGCATCTCTGGAAAGAGGAATGGGTCTCGTGGTCAGTAGGAGAGTCGCCGGATGTGGGTCGCCCTGAATATGACACCCTGATCTCCGCAATCCATGGAAACCGACCCACCGAGGCACTCTTCATCCCTTTTGCCACCGAAGATAATCGCCCGAAGATACCTGCAGCGAATCAGTGGGTTTCCGACAGCCTCTCAGCACACCCGGACAGCCGTGGACTGTTCTTCATCACCCCGGAAGATGACCCCGAACACGTACGCGAACAAGTCAGAAAACTCGGACTCCACGGCCTGAAGTGCTACCACTCGATGTCTTCATTAAACCCTACTTGGGAAGCCTCGATCCCCGACTTCCTCCCCGAATCATTCCTTGAGATCGCCAATCAGGAATCCTGGGTCATCACCTTGCACATGGTCAAAACACGTGCGGTAGCAGATCCGGACAACCTCCATTGGATCCGCCACTATTGTAAAACCTATCCGAACATGAAGCTCATTCTCGCCCATTCGGCAAGGGGTTTTCAACCCGGGCACAACCTCGAAGGCCTCGCCAACCTGAAAGGCCTGGACAACCTCTACTTCGACACCAGCGCCAACTGCGAATCCATCGCGCATCAAGCCATCATGAGAATCATCGGTCCCGAAAAACTGATGTATGGCAGCGACCTCCCCGTCAGTCATATGAGAGGTCGTTCTCTGGGTGTCGCCGACACCTTTCTCTGGCTCTACGAACAGACGCCAGTTTGGAACGAAAAACACCGATCGATCCAGCCGCTCCTGATCGGACTCGAGCATCTCCAGTCCGTTAAGTGGGCTTGTTGGTCTGAGCGGCTGACCGACACCCAGGTCGAGGACATCTTCTGGAACAACGCCGCCCGATTATTCAAAGTTGGCGACAACTAATCTCAGCTCTGTGCGTCCTTTGCCGCTGAGTTCGCTCTGGCCATCTCATTCTGCAGCATCCGCATCGGCTCGCCAATGCAGAGAAAGTGAAACCCTTCTTTGGCCAGCGCCTCGCCGTCTCCA
Source organism: Latescibacteria bacterium UBA2968 (assembly GCA_963694355.1). Taxonomy (GTDB): domain Bacteria; phylum Latescibacterota; class UBA2968; order UBA2968. The sequence goes on from CAVOEZ010000192.1 coordinate 2,699, forward strand.
ATCCGCCACATCGTCTTCCCTGCCTTCTCACCTGCCTGTCGAATAATCTCCACGGCCCCACGCATCTCAGGGTGATCCATCTCGCTGCAAACACCCATATCCGCAGACAGATCGTAGGGTCCAATCGCAATGGCGGTCGTAATCTCGTGACCGGCGATTTCCTCTGCGTTACCCAGGCCCTTTCGAGTTTCGATCTGCGGCAAGACAATGAAGTCATCCTCCACCTCATTCTTCCACGCATCGTGGGTGTAGTCCGACACCCAGTAATTTCCGGGTCCTCCAGGCCTTCGATTGCCTCTCGGCGGCAAATAAATACTGTCTCTCACGCGATCCAGATCCGCTGCCGATTCGATACCAGGCAGAAGAAATCCGCACGGTCCTCTGTCAATCGCCTGGCGAATAGTCGCATACGCCGTATCGATCGGCCGGATAAGCACCGGAAAATCTACCATCCTCCCCAGAGCGCAAACCCGTGCAACCAGATCATCACTGTGAACACCGTGTTCCTGGTCAGCAATCAGATAATCGATTCCCGTCAACTGAGCATATTCCACCATCTCCACAAACAAAAGATCCGTAGCCAGAACTCCTGTCGTAATCTCACCTGCATCGACCTTCTCTCTCAAAATTTTCGCCGCCTTCATTGTACCTCCATCCAGAGATTGTATATGATCAAAGACAACTGTCTGATTTGCTCTTAAAGTCCCCTCCCAACAAGCGTCACATAAATCAATAAGAGATTCGCTCCACAAACCGCTCAACTCTCACCGTACGTTCGAGCACCGTCGAGAACCAGGATTCACGCAACCCGATACACCCTCTCCTCCTGCCTTTTGGTTCTGCCTCTTGGTTTTGCTTCTCGCTTCCGCTTCTCACCCCCGGACATCGGACCCCGGACGCATTTATTCCTTCTTCCACTTCTCACCCCCGGACATCGGACATTGGACATCGGACGCCTTTATTTATAGCCTCTGACCTTCCCATCACCACAACTGACCACAATCTCGCTCACGCCGTCTTGATCCACATCACCAATACTCGGCGTCAAACACCCACCCGGCACAGGAAATTCCCAAAACATTTCCCCACACGTATCACTGATCGCCTTAATCGCAGTAACCTTGCTCCCACCCACCACAAACTCGAGATTCCCATCCCCGTCCACATCTGCGCTGATTACATCCGTATTCGAATCTACGCCCTGAATCTCCCATTTCAACTCACCCGTCGCCGCCTCGAAACACCCGAATCGCCCCCCATCGAACAAAATACCGATCTCCAGTTTCCCGTCTCCATCCACATCCCCGATCCCGGGATGTCTTCTCGAATGACCATCCCGCCCGGGGTCGATCGTCCAGATGAGGTCGCGATCCATCGTCCATGCCCCCCATTGCCCCCAGCTGGCGCTCACCAGAATCTCGAGTTCCCCATCTCCATCGATATCCAGGGGAAGCTGGGTGCCATAAGCAGTCCACTGCGAATTCATGTCTCTGGTCTGCCAGATGCTGTTTGCGATCAGAGGTGTGTGTAGAAACTCGCCATCTCTCCCACTCAATTCAGCACACAGATCTAGAGCGATCAGAAGCACATCATCAACGCCGTCCCCATTCACATCCGCCGTTGTCGGCAGTCCAGTTGGCCCAAGGGTGTGCAGCCGAAGCAGTTCCGAAGAAGCGTCGTTATGCCAGAGCATATTGCCATCCCGACCATCGATAGCGAAACTGTGGGAAGCGTCGTTGCCTGTCCCCGAAACTCTTCCTGAAACGTAAACATCAAGAAAGCCATCACCATTGAAATCGCCCACCGTAGCCCGGGTGATCCCATCGTAAAGCGTGGTATCGACCACACCTGGAATCGACGTCGACCAGATCTGCTGACCATCGGCACCCAGGAGCTGCACACCCACCTGACCACCATTTAGCAGACATCCCGTAAGTGTCTCCTTTCGGCCATCGCCGTCGAAATCGGCTGCCAGAAGCATAGGACCATATGCGGATGGCGCGGGAAATCCCCATCCTGGCGCCTCCCATAGACACTCGGGCGCATCCTCGCTAGCACCCCGAAGAGCGATCACATTTCTCCCTGCCCGCGTAAGGGCCATCTCGTTTCGCCCGTCGCCATCCAGATCCGAAATCACAACGCCGCTCTGGTAGGCCTTGCCCGCAAACCACTCATTTTGTAGATCGCCCTCCGCTCCAAGCAGCCGGATCACGGCGTCATCTCCCGTGACCAACACGTGCGCCTTACCGCTTGCCAGTACCCTCGTATTCAATGTGTCCGCCCGGAGGAATGGCTTGGTCTTGAATGAGTCACCCGGCGAACCCTCCAGCTTCACGAGTTCGTCTGTTCTGCCATTGCCGGACACGTCTCTTGCCAGGAACAGTACCGATTTTCCATTCCGCTCGAAAACGACCGGGCTTCTTGTATCCCGGTTTCTCCCGTACATCCCCAGCGACCACGGGATCTGTGAGGTATGTTCGAGGCGACAGCTTTCCATTTCAAATCTGCTCTGCCACTGCGAGTCCAGGATATTTCCTGCGACCAGCCTGGAGAATTCACCGGGAGTCCGCGCGTCCTCCGTAGATGCGAAGATTTCGGGAATACCGTCTCCATCCAGATCGAATATGGAATGGACATAGAGATCCGGAATCGAGGCCTTTTCTTCACCGGTCAGGGAACAGTAAACCTTGAGCTCCCACCGGCTCTTGTGAACGGAGATGACGATCTCCGGTATACCGTCTCCATCCACATCCGCCACCGAAGTCGGAGTCACGTGAAGTGTATAGTCGGATTCAGGATACCAGTGACCGAAGTATCGTCTCCAGAGTAGCGGTCCCGCATCATACGAAGCCAGTTCGCCGATCTCGACATCGGGTGCCGGCTCCGGTGTCTCCTGGTTGTGCTTCTCACCTCCCGACGCCGGACTCCGGACCCCGGACGCCCTTGCTTCTGGCTTTATTACCCCAATCTGCAGAGAAATAAGGTCATTCAGAATAACGAACTCCGACCTCCCGTCACCATCCAGGTCACCGATATACAACCCACCATAGTTTCTGCAGATGTCCGTATTTTTGTGGGGTTCCCAGTATGAACGATAGAGGTCCGACCCGTCCTTCGGATCCATCACAACGAGTCCACCGTGAACCGCCGCGGCAATACACATCCTGGACCCATCATATCTGCCGGCGCTCGAAGTGGCGTGTGCATACACGGGTCCGTGATTGAACTCCCGCTCCCACACGAGTGTGGGGTTCCCGCAGCCATTTTCGAACGACCACATCTCCGCCTGATTATGCTCGTATTTTTCCGACACGCATCCTATCTGCTGACCCTTTCGATCCGGCAGAAACTCACCCACGTGAATCCGGTGAGACCCGATCTGTGTGTCTCCACTGCGTGTCCACAGGATCTCGCCGGTGCGTCCACACAAAATCCCGGGTCCGTCAACTATGATCTCTGTGGAACCGTCTCCATCCAGATCCACAACGGCCACCACCTTACCGACGTCTGCTCGCCATCTCTCTAATCCCGCCGCGTCGACACACACCAGAGGATTCGGGCCGTGAAGGATTTCCTCTACACCGTCTCCATCCACATCCACACACATGGCCCAACGGGTTGGCAGCTGTCCAGGGTCATACGTCCAGACTTCTTTGGGCGCTGTGGGCATATCACAAGGCAGCTCTCCCCGTGCACTCAATTGGTTATCGTGTGCGGCCATCGGCCATTCGCCCTTCGGCCTTTTCAGATGATCCATTGCTTTAGCTCTCATCGTTAATGATTACGATAAAATGGATGGGTCTCTCTTGAATCGTCCGCTTGCAGAGCGCCTCGCTCACGTGCAGAAACCGGATCGGATCCTGCCTCTTGCTCCTGCTTCTCATCTCCGCACATCGGACATCGGACTTCGGACGCCTCTATTTGTAGTCTCTGACTCTGCCTGTTCTTCTGCTCCTGCTCCTCACCCCCGGACATCGGACTTCGGACGCCTCTCGCCTCTCGCACCCCATAATGCCCCATCTCCCCACAAAACACAAGCTGACACTAGACCCGCTTGACAATCTGTCGAGAATCGGTACTTTGCCATTCAACTTCAACACTCGCCTGCAGGAATTCGAGGAGTCGCTGCTTTGCACGTTGCCATAATTGGAAACGGGATCACTGGAGTAACCGCTGCCATTCGTTTGCGCGAAATGCAGCCGGACTGGCGCATCACCATCATCTCCGGCGAATCACAGTACCACTATTCCAGACCCGCCCTGATGTACATCTACATGGGGCATATGACGTATCAGTCCACGAAACCATACGAAGATGACTTCTGGCCTCGAAATCGGATCGATCTCCTCCGTGCGTGGGTCACGGAAATCGATACCGACCGCAGCCGGTTGATCCTCCACAAACAAGAACCGCTAGAGTACGACAAGCTCCTTATCGCCACCGGTTCCAAATCCAACAAATTCGGTTGGCCAGGCCAGGACCTCGATGGTGTCCAGGGATTCTATTCCTTGCAGGATCTGAGGAACCTTTACGAAACTACAGAAAGGACCTCACACGCGGTGATTGTAGGCGGGGGTCTC
>CAVOEZ010000193.1:0-7266 GCA_963694355.1 Latescibacteria bacterium UBA2968
TAAAGGTTCCTACATACCGGAGGGGCTCGACCAATCGGTACCACTCAGAGTCAGTCAGACAGAATGCAATCCCTATGCCAAGACAACGTAAATAATATAATACATTATGTTTAAAGAGCTTACGTTGAACGTTCTCAACGTTTTTCGAATCGAATATTGGGAAAAAACTTCCCAATGAATGCTCCGGCGTTTGGGCCACGCATATCGCCCGACCTTCCCTGCCCAGGTCGACATCTGGTGGGGGACGCCACTGGGTAAATTAAAAAAACAGGTCAGAACTTCGAGTAAATTTTGACCTTATCGAAAAGAGGGTGGATGTCTGCCAATCTGACGCTTGACTTTTGGACAGTTCCGGGATTACCTTAGGTGTGTTGAATAGGAACACCTAATATTGCCTTTCCCCACAGGTGTCTCTCTCGATCTGTTCCTTACGCCCGCCGTTCCCCCGCGGGTATTTTCCATCTTTCATGACGTGATTGTAGACCAGCGGAAGCGTCATTCCGTGTTTTCGCCGATCCTGTTTCGGTTCGTGGGAGATTTCCGATGAAACAGTCCGATTTCGTACATCTGCACAGCCATACGATGTACAGCTTGCTGGATGGAGCGTGCAAGATCAAGGACATTGCACAGCGCGCTGCTGAATGGGAAATGCCCGCAGTCGCGATGACGGACCATGGGAACCTCTTTGGTGCGATCGAGTTTTATAAAGAAATGCAGGAGGTTGACGTCAAACCTATTATCGGCTGCGAGGTTTATTGCGCAATTGACAGCCGATTTTCTCGAAAGCCCGCAAGAGGTATTCAAAGTGCTTCAAATCATCTGGTTTTACTTGCTAAAAATCTGACAGGTTACAAAAACCTGATCAAGCTGGTTTCCGCAGGCTATCTCGAAGGGTTTTACTACAGTCCCCGAATAGATAAGGAATTGTTGAGAGAGCATTCCGAAGGCTTGGTCTGTCTTTCCGCGTGTATCAGTGGAGAAATCCCCCACCTTATCGAGCAGGAGGGCATTCCTGTAGCCCGCAAGACCGTAGAAGAGTATCAGGAAATATTCGGGGACGATTTTTATCTGGAGATACAAAGGCACGGTATCGACCGGGAGGCGAGGATCAACCCAGGTCTCATAAAACTAAATGAAGAAATGGGTGTGCCCCTTGTCGCTACCAACGATTCCCACTTTCTGCGTGAGGAGGACCACGAGGCCCACGCCGCTCTTGTGGCGATTCAGACAGGGAAGACATTGGATGATCCCAACAGAATGTGTTACCCTGGTGGGGTCTATTTCAAGTCCGCTGAGGAGATGTATGAACTGTTTTCCGACGTGCCTCATGCCCTTGAATCGACACTGGAGATTGCCGAAAAATGCAATCTGGAATTGACTTTTGGCGAATACCACACGCCTGAATTTCCATTGCCGGCAAACTTTGGAACTGCCGATGATTATCTGGCGCATCTGGCGAGAGAAGGCATGGAGCGCCGGTGCAAGACCATTACCCCTGAATACGAGGATAGACTCAAATTTGAACTGGACATTATTCAACAAACAGGGTATCCGGGTTATTTCCTGATTGTTGGCGATCTCGTTCGCTTTTCCAGCGACACGGGTATCCGGGCATCTGCCAGAGGATCTGCCGTCAGCAGCCTGGTGGCGTACTCACTGGGAATCACAACGGTCGATCCAATGGAGCATGGTCTGTATTTCGAGCGGTTCCTGAATCCCGAACGTATCTCGATGCCGGACATAGACCTGGACATTGCAGACAGAGACAGGGAAAAGCTGATCGACTATGTCGTGGAAAAGTACGGACGCGACAATGTCTGTCAGATCATCACGTTTGGGACGATGGGTGCGAAGGGTGTGATTCGAGATGTAGGAAGAGTGCTCGACATGCCATTTGCGGAAGTAGACCGGATTTCGAAGCTTGTTCCAGCGGAACTGAAGATGACTCTGGAAAAGGCCCTTGCCGCATCTCCGGAACTCAAGCAGATAGCCGAGGGCGGTGGCGTTGGCCAGAGATTGATGACCATTGCAAAACAGCTGGAAGGTACGGCCAGGCATGCGTCGGTTCACGCAGCTGCGGTTGTGATTACACCCACTCCGATTATCGAGCACATCCCGCTGTACAAGTCCCCGAAGGGAGACGAGGTTGTAACTCAGTTTCCCTTTGAGACGGTCGAGGAACTGGGTCTGCTCAAAATGGATTTCCTCGGTCTTCGAAATCTAACGGTTCTGGACGAGGCCGTGAAGATGGTGGAAGCCAATCATGGGATCAAACTGGATATAGACAGTCTCCCAATGGACGACGAAAAGACGTTTGTACTGTTCGGAAAGGGTCAAACGGTTGGCGTCTTCCAGTTCGAAAGTCCACCCATGAGAGATTATCTACAGAAGCTTCAGCCGGACCGTTTTGAGGACATCATTGCGATGAATGCACTGTATCGTCCCGGACCTATGAAATATATCCCGAACTATGTGGCTCGAAAACACGGTGAAGAGGAGGTAGCCTATGCTCACCCGCTTCTTGAGCCTACTTTAAAAGAAACCTACGGAATCATCACCTATCAGGAGCAGGTGATGGAGATCTGCAGGAGTATGGCCGGGTTCACGCTTGGTCACGCCGACGGAATTCGCAAGGCCATGGGCAAGAAGCTGGCAGATGTGATGGAAAAATACAAAGCCCAGTTTATCGATGGCGCCGGGGAAAATGGGGTTTCTTCCAAGGATGCCAACAAGATCTGGGCAGATATCGAGGTGTTTTCAGGTTATGGGTTCAACAAGGCTCACAGTTCTGGATATGCTCTGGTGGCTTACCAGGCTGCCTACCTGAAGGCGCACTATCCGTCAGATTACATGGCTGCGAACCTGAACAGTGAGATCGGGGATATCGACAGGTTGGTCGTGCTAATCGAAGAATGCCGCAGAATGGGCCTGGAAGTATTGCCTCCGGACGTGAACACAAGCTTCGTGGACTTCGCAGCATCCGAAGATAACGTTTTGATGGGTATGGCTGCTGTCCGAAATGTGGGACGCAGCGCGGTGGAGGCCATTGTAGCTGCAAGAATCGATGATCAAGGATTCGATACCCTGTTCGAATTTTGCGAACGTGTGGATTTAAAGGCAGCCAACCGCAGGTCTATAGAGAGTCTGATCAGTGCCGGCGCCCTGGATTCTCTCGAAGGTCACCGTGCTCAGCTGCTGGAGGGACTTGGAAGGGCGCTCGAAATGGCACAGGTCTCACAGTTGGCCCGGCAAAGGGGTCAGATTTCTCTGTTCGAAGCGGAGGGCATGTCCGAACAGGCTGCAGTGGTGAACAATCAGGTGCTGCCGGAACTTCCGGAGTGGTCTGAACGGGAGCGTCTGAGCAGAGAGAAAGAAATGCTTGGATTCTATCTGTCAGGGCATCCGCTTGCCAAATATCGTGCAGATCTGTTCGCCATGGGGATTCGGTCTATTCAGGACATTGATGGGTTGCCTGATGGAGCAGAGTTGAAACTGGGTGGTTTGCTTGCGGAGGTAAAGCCACATACAGATCGTAACGGTCGCCCCATGGCCTTTGGGACACTGGAGGATATGGATGGCACAGCGGACCTCGTGGTTTTTCCCGATGCTTTTGAAAAGATAAGGGATCTGATGGTGCCGGACGCAGTTGTCGTGATGCAAGGTCGGTTGTCCGGTCGCAACGGTCGTACATCCATACAGGTGGAGCAGGTGCTGCCCATAGAAAAGGCCAGAGAAACCCTGGCCGATGCCGTCAATGTGCTGGTTCCCATCGAGGAAGTCGATACACTGAAACTGGAAACACTGAAAGAATTGACTACGAAATTCAAAGGCACGTGTGCGTTTTATCTGCATTTGCAGATTGGAAAAGATCGAAGAACAGTTATCCGGTCCAGGCAAACCCAGGTTGTCTGTTCAGAGGAACTGGTTTCTGAGATAGGGGAGTTGATGGGGGAGCAGACAAAGGTGTGGGTTTCGGCAGAACATGTGCGAAACCGTCGCGCAGCCAGGACATCCCATGCGAAGGAATCTGATTCGCAAGCCAGGCTTCCGGCCACAACAGCCGCTTCAGTTCCCGCCTGAGATCGATAGACGAGGCGATGAGGTTAATAAGGCCCGGTTCAGTTTTCCTGAACCGGGCCTTTACAGTTGGGTCGTTAGATGTTGTCTAATAGTATTCGTGTCTGTGCGAGTAGATATTCAGCAAGAAGCCGACGAGTACCATATTGACTACCAGAGGTGAACCCCCATAGCTTAGAAAGGGCAGCGGCAAACCGGTTACCGGCATGACACCAATGGTCATTCCGATATTCACAAAGACGTGGAATACGAGAATTGAAACCAGACCAATTGCGACCAGACTTGAAAAACGGCTCTTGACGATGGTGGCGATGTGTACCGACCTCCAGATGATGAACAGGAACAAGGCGAGTACGGCCATTGCACCCAGAAAACCAAATTCTTCTCCCAGTACAGAAAAGATAAAATCGGTATGCTGTTCAGGAAGAAAGGCGAGTTTTGTCTGTGTCCCTTCGAGATATCCTTTCCCGCTCAGCCCACCCGACCCGATCGCGACACGTGACTGGATGACCTGGTATCCAGCCCCGAGCTTGTCCATGTCCGGGTTCAGGAATGTGAGAATCCGGCGCTTCTGATAGTCGTGCAGTTTGTGATCCCAGATGTAAGGGGCCCCTACTGCCACAGTCAGATTCACGGTTACCAGTGTGACAATCAGACTCAGCCGTGGCCGGACCATAAAGATTACACAGGCCATGAACAGGATGAGGATGATCAGGGTGAAGTAGTGAAAGGCACACAGGAGACTCAGGAACGGGGACATGATGAAGAACATGACAATGGGCCGAAGACCAGCCCAAAAAAGAACCGGTAGCAGTATCGCCCAGAACACGAGAGACGTTCCCAGATCCGGCTGCTTGTAAACAAGTAGCGAGGGTATCATCACCAATATGAGAGGGGCCACGAATGTCCGAACCCGGTCCAGGTTCAGATTGCGGCGCGAGAGACACCGCGCCAGCGCGAGGACGGTCGCGATTTTGGCAAGTTCGGAAGGTTGCACATTCATTGGGCCCAGATTGAACCAGCGACGATCACCGAATTCGAGCACCATCACAAGCAGAAAGATGGCGATACCGTAAAGAATGTATGCAAACGCGTAGTAGAACTTAAGTGGGATGACAACGGTTAATACCAGGGCCACAAGAGCGAGGCCTGCCCAGATGATCTGTTTTTCGTATACTGCTCCTGCGCTGCCCAAATCCCAGTTGAAAGTGGCACTATAGATCATGGTTATCCCGATGGCGCACGTTGCCAGGGCAGCCAGGATAAGCGATATGTCCAACTCACGCTGGATATAGCGGGAGAAGTTCATCGGCTACCTCTGTTGCGATGATGCGATGGGTGTGTTGGGTGTGGTGTCGACGGGCGCCTTGTCATTTGCATCTGGAATGTGCGCAGCGACGGTGACGCCCGCTTCCGAAACCTTGTTTTCGAAGTAACTCTCCAGGACATGACGTGCCATCGGAGCAGCGACCTCCCCACCTTGACCGGCGTTCTCAACGACAACTGCCACCACGATTTCCGGATCATCCATGGGGGCAATTGCTGTGAACCAGGCGTGGTCTTCACCGTGGGAATTCTGAGCAGTTCCTGTTTTTCCGCCAACCACAACGCCGTGCACACGCGCCTGCTTTCCCGTTCCATGAATGCTGTTCACAACGTCTGTCAGAATACTGCGCATGTCAGCAAGGTTTTTTTCGGAGATGGATACGGGTTCACTTTTTAATGTTCCCGTGTTCTTGACCAGGACGTGGGGGGGTGGTAATGAACCCACAGCGAGCGCGCTGATATACCGGGCTATTTGAACCGGTGTGGCTGTGGTCTCTCCTTGGCCGATTGATAGATTCAGCATAAACCCTTCCACCCAATTTCCCCGGTGTTTTTCATAGTAGGCACGGTCAGTAATCAGGCCTCTGGCTTCACCATCGCCTCCTGCTGCAATGTCAATTCCTGTAGGTCGACCCAAACCCAAAATCTTGACGTACTTGTTCCAATTGGCTATGCCGACCTCCCTGCCCAGATGATAGAAGAAGACGTCGCAGGATCTCACAATTGCAGATCTCAGTGTGAGCTGTCCATGGCCTGTTTTCAGGTGGCATCCAAAAAACCTGTCACCAAACTCAAGTTCACCTTCGCAAGGGTCGTACCGGGGTTCATCAGGCCCCAGGATGCCCAGTTCGAGGGCAGCGAGAGCAGTCACCATCTTGAGTACCGAGGCGGGAGGGTATTCGCCCTGGATGCTCCGGTTCAGGAGCGGCTTTTGCGGGTCGGACTGGAGGGCGTGCCATTCCTCGATATTTCTGACCGACCGTGGATGAAATCCAGGTTGACTGACCATGGCCAAAATCTCCCCGGTTCGAGGATTCATGGCCACCAGACTACCCTTCAGGCTATCCCGAAAGCACCGTTCAGCTTCGAGCTGAAGTCGCCAGTCCAGAGTAAGCGCCAAATTGCTTCCCGATATGGCGTTCTGTGTCTTGTCGGGGAAGGCACCCACTTCGCGGCCTCTTGCGTTGACTTCTATGAACTTGATTCCTTCACGACCCCTCAGCGACTGCTCGCAGAGACGTTCCACTCCGCGTTTGCCTATCTGATCATCCAGGCTGTAGCCCTGAGGGTGCTTTCGAGAATAGGTATTGGCATCGATGAGTCCCACATAGCCAAGGATATGGGGTGCCAGGGGAAATGGGCCGTTGAAGGAGGGATATCCTCGTCTGGCTTCCACCTGTATTTCTACACCAGGGAGGTCGTATCTGTCTTCCTCAATCATAGATACCATGTCGAAACCCACGTCCCGTCTCAACTTTATCGGATCGTAGAAATGCCGTTTTCTTGAACTAAGTCTGTGTTTGATTCGCTTTTCGGGAAGGTCCACGGTGCGACTCAATCTCGAGATCACCCTGGACTGAGTCGCTCGGTCTGTATTTCTCATCAAACGAGACGGGACGACCGAAATGGTGTACGACGGTCGGTTATCCACCAGTATTTCACCACTCCGATCCAGAATGAGGCCCCTGTTGGCCGCAATGGGTACGGGTTGCATGGTATTATTTTCGGACTGTATCCGGTACTGCTCCCATCCGGTAATCTGCAGAAGATACAACCGGACTACCAGAACGCCGAACAGCAACAGGACAGATCCGATCATCCACCATGCACGACGTTCTCGTGTGCCATTATCCATGAAGTCTT
>CAVOEZ010000194.1:0-7264 GCA_963694355.1 Latescibacteria bacterium UBA2968
TGAAACTGATATTGCTCTGGAAGGTAATGTTGATCTCGTCCTCCATCTCGCCAACCAGTTCCAGGTCACCGCTGATCTGAAATCCAAACGTGGTTTCTCTGGTGACCATTTTCACCTGCAAACCATATCTTTTTGTAACCACAGACACCGCCAGGGGCTTGTCATCCCTACCGACAGGTTCCAGTTTGAATCTTAGTTCCAACGCCTTCCCAAGTGCCTCCGAACCCTGACGCCACTTCTGCTTTTTCAAAGCCGTCTTCAGATCTCTGGTCATGGTATGGAGCATCTGCTTGAGCTGATCGTCCAGATCGACAGAATGCTCACCAACATCGGCAAATGCACCAGGCGCGACCATGAGAAACATGACGAGGAAGACCAGACACTTGCGAGCGGCAGTCATATTGTTCTCCTTTTTACGTTTAATGGCAGAGTAACGAGGTCGCCAGATGATCTGGAAGAATCTACGTAAAGCATTTCCAAATCGCTGCCATCTATGAAAAACAGTTCCCTTTTAGGCTGAACTGGCTCAATTGATCACAGTATTCCATTGTCGTTCCGGGATCCGAAGCGGCCTTCGTCCATACCTCTGGCCTGCTCGCGTGCACAAACCGCCGGAAAGTGCCGGCCCTGAAATGTAGCACGCCCGCTTTCGCACCCGCGTCCAGCTTTCAATCAAGCTTGGGTAAACCTCTTCTGAGGCAACACCCATCCTTCAAGGCCCCATTTCAACTGGCTCAGATTCGTAGGGAACGGTCCAGGAAACTTCATTCCCATCCTTGCCCACCCGTAATACAACATGGGTGTCCCCGCCTGCCTCCGCCACATCAACGTGCTCGCCTGAACCTGAAAATGACCAGAGAGACAAAAAGACTTCGCATTTTCCAAGAGATCTCACAATGAGATTCCTCCTGGCAGGCAGGGGTTCCAGACCACCCAGAGTGTGGTCGCCCTCCGTTTCCTGCGGGTCCTCCGATGAAAAGAGCGTTCCAGATTCAGGTATCCTGATCCAACTCTGAATGGTACCCCGCCTGCAGCACCACGGTATACGACAATCCCGTTCAATTCCGCTCCACCTTCTGACGTTCTGGAAATGTCGGTAGCCATACTTCTTACCCAGGTCTGCCTTCACTGGTTCTCCTGAAATATCCGGTTCTCCGAGTACGTGCATGGCATAATCATACTGATGGTCCTCCTGGCTGATTACCCGATAGACATCCAGAAGATACTGATTTGTCAAGATTACCGTACGATCCAGCGTCACGCCGGGATATACGCAGTCATTTCGTACGCGACACGCCTGAAATTCACGCCCGGGCTGAAAATACACGAGTTCACTATCGGTAATTCCTCCCTTGACTGAGTCGGATTTCCAGATCGAATCCCCCTCTGCATCATATGGCTTCATGGACCGTCCGTCTACCGTCACGGTATTGTGAGCGATCGTAGTCCGATACCAGGTCAGATGTGCGGGATCCCCGTAACCTCCCGATCTCGGCGCATCTGTAAGTCTTTCCTGACCGTTGTGAATGTCTATATGCAGCGCCCCCGGACTCTGATGTCCTGCGCTGTGCGGTCCCCAGTGAATATGAGCAACTGGGCCATTTCCTTTGCCATTCCGTAAAACGGTGACCCCGGTTACGGGGAACAGCGTGGACGCCTGCTCATGTTTGCCCGAAAGCGAAATCTGGGTGTCATCATCGATTGAGAAATTCCCCTTGGGAAGCGGCCATCTCTCGAGTCGTAGGAAATCGAATTCTCCGCTCGGTTGCTGAAGGGACATGGGCAAGTCTTCGAACTTTCGTTCCGATCGAGTTTTGCATGTCGCTTCGATCCTGGAGATCAGCCAGGCATACTTTGGATCTCCATACGCCTGGTAGGCCAGCTCGTAAAGCGGTCCCCAAATCCAAACCCCGCGGAGATTTTCCAGCCCTGAATCGTGAATAAGTGATAGATCCCCATCACCCATCGAGAGAAAGAATGGCGCATCGAATGCGGCCTTGAAACTCTTTTCGCCCTGCGGACCGTATGCACGGTGGTGATCCTCTCCATCGTCCTGGTCCTGGGCAGGCAGATTCATAGTCCAGAAATCCAGTCCAATGTGTTGAAACATGCAGACGAGCTCGGTCAGCGCCATCAACGAATAGAAGTGATACCCTGGGGTCCGCTCCCAGTGCAGGCCGTCGGATAGCAAGTCGTGTCTCAGTTGGTGAACAAAGCCATACCTTTTTTTGCCCTCAAATGTCCATCCCCACAAGGCATCGTGAATGTCGGTCTGCGAACCAAGGGCGATTCCCACTGCGAGTCGTGCTGCCAGATTCCACGTATTGTGATTCCCGCAAGTGAAGTGCTGACATCGGTCGGTGGTCTCTCGTGTGAACGCCAGGGCCTCCTCAAAAAGGTCGCGGTCGGCTGCCTCCAGATCCGCGGCGGCCAGGAGATCGTACGCGGCGGCGAAACCCATAGTGATTCTCGATTCCGAAAGTCCATAACTCGCCGCGCGAATATGACCTTCTCTCAATGGCCAGGTCAGATAGGCCTGTGCCAATACCCTGAGGTCTTTTATCGCCCGGTCAAAATACTGTGGGTTGTCCGTGAGATGGTAGGCCAGAGCTTGTCTCTTGCACTGGCGAATCCAGATATTGTTCTTCTCCGGAAATGCCACTTTACCAGGGTCGCCAACCGGCTCATATTCCTGGTCAGCCGCATCGAGCAGCCTTCTGGTGGCAGCCCTAACCCACGCTTCTTCGCGGCAGTCCCGAATTCTGAGGATCTCCTCGCGGGTAACAAACACACGAGGATGTGGCGGCAAATCTGCTGGCAGCTCGATAAGATCCCTCAACAAACTCCTCCCGGTAGCGACTGACATTTTTGCGACAGCGCTCCACATTCTGTCCCAACCAGTTGCATCTCAACCTGATGCATGATCATCTTGGCAAAAAATACTGAACAAACGCGAAGTCTTCTACATATCCCAGTTTTCTGGCCAGGTCTGCAGACCAGTCGTTCGCCGCACTCCAGTGCGGTTCTATCTTCCGCTCGAGACATTCGAGGATCAACGCTGCACTCACTGCCGTAGCCAGACCCCGTCTGCGGAAATCGGGATGCGTGGTGATCTGAATATCGATTCCGGTCCTGCAAACCACAGCCGGAGTTGCCGCCGACAGGGCGCGACTACCCTGTATCACACAATACCCCGGCCCGCACGCCACCTGCTTCACGGGTGTCTGAAACGCCCCAAGGCACAGTGACCCAATTTCTGCCACGACTTGATGCGCAAGTTTTGCATCCAACGCGTGGATTTGGCAGCCGCTTGGTAGCTTCGCCTTCAAAGCACACAGGTGAACCCGATCCAGGTTATCCGCACAAAACTCGTGACGCACAAAATTTCCCAGAGCATCCCCGTGCACAGTGACAAGGGCCTGTTCCCACGGAGCATCCTCTACTACAATGGATCGGGAACAGGACTTGAGCAAAGTACACGCTGCCGGCAGGGTTGGGTCTCCTCCATACATCGAATACCCGCCCGATTGGATACACGCCACCTTCGGTGATACCGGGTTGTCTACGCTAACCGAACCGGTGATGCCTTCAAGGGTAGCGTCAATATCAATTCGCTTGCGGCGATGATTCTGGAATAGATGCTCCACAAGCCTGAATTCACTGCGTTCCAACCGAACCAAAGGGAATCCTCCCCAAATCACGGATACCGTTCACCTGGCAGGCAATGGCTTACTTTACTTCCAGTAGTTCCACTTCGAATACAAGCGTTGCATTTTTTGGAATCACGGGAGGATGTCCCGCGGCCCCATAGCCAAGGGAAGCCGGAATCTTGAGCTGCCTCACGCCCCCCACTTTCATGGACATCACGCCTTCGTCCCAACCTTTGATCACACGCCTCCGCCCAATCGGAAAGGAGAACGGTTTGTTCTTTACCACAGAGCTGTCGAACCGCTTCCCACTTGTGAGCCAGCCGGAATAATGTACGGTCACGACCTTGCCCTTACTTGGAGTTGCGCCTGTTCCCAGTTTAAGATCACAGTATTCCAGCCCACTCTCCAGCTCTTCGTAGTCTGTCACATCTCTAGGCTTCGCTGTCGAAACCCCCTCCTGTTCGGCATTTTCTTCTTTCCCAGAAAAAATCCTTTTCAGAAATCCCATATCTCTATTCCTCGATAGTAAAGTGACCTGCAGGCTGCTCTGGCCCATCGGAAAGGGTTGCTATCCCTACTCTTCAAACATCCCCTTTTCCTGTTCGAATATATTTTCCCAGTATGCAGTGTCCCCAAACTCGGTTTCTTCCTCAGAAGCAGTGGTGCTGTTGCTTCCTCCCAGCTTGGGACTCCTGAGTTCTGTGGAGAAGTCATCCGACTTCATTGCGGAAATCTTGTGCCGCTTCGCCTCTCGGAGGATCTCCCGGTCGGACGTAACCACAAGCAAGCTCTTCTTGCCATGTCGGCGCTTCAGGTGGGCCACAATCACGTCATCGGCCGATAGGGGTGGTTTCGAGAAAACCAATCGAATCCCTTCCTTCTGGATCACGTCCGGACCCTGAATCCCGTCATCTCCATCAAAAACCAGGACAATTTGGTGACCGGTTTCTGTTTTGTATCCTGCCAAAGCGCGGATCAGGGCTGTCCGGCCTGCTTCCAGACCTGCCCTTCGCTCCTGGCATGCAAACTGATCGACTTGTCTAATCAGATTGTACCCGTCAATCCAGATCTCCAAAGCACACCCCTCCTGTCACCGTATTCGCCTACGGAACACGCACACCGTTACGCGCCACCGTCTCCTTAGGCAGGGTGCGCGCCGATCTGCTGAGCTCTTTCGTATGCAGCCTCGAATTCGGGGGAACCATCTTCCTCCCACAGATCGGATCGAAAGCCACGAAGGGTACCCTCTTCTTGGCCGGTAATGGCAGGCACATTTGGGAAGGATGGTGTATAGTAGATCTTTCCGCCGGGGAGATGCAACCGGCCCACATGCCGGGGGATCACAACAGGCCTGTTTGCAGCCAGACGAGCAAGGGCTTCCTCGTCCACTTCGAAACCCAGGCCCGGCCCATCCGGCACGGGTGAGAAGCCTTCGTCGACCGAAATACTGCCCTTAACGTAATCTTCTTCGTATTGATCATCCAGTGCAATCAAATGTCCTGTGGCCGAAGGCAATACTGCGCACATGTGTAAGGCCATCGCCTTCCCCAATACACCCGCCCCGTGCTGCATAATGGTTTGGAAATTGGCCTTGCTGTATGCGAATCCGCGCATCAAGGCATCACCGATGCGCCCACCAAGCATGAAAATGTCGGCAAGCCCACGAATCATCTCCTGTAGACCACCAAGTTGTGGGACATGCATTACGATAGGGATTCTGGACTGATCCCGAATGGTACGCCAGCCCTCGATATCGGAGCGGACAATGGGGTCTTCCACGAACCCTACGATGGGATGGTTCCGTTCCAATTCCGCGACCAGGGGAAGCATCGCACCTACACTTCGGTTCGAGTTGAAATCCCAGTGAATCTTGAAACCCTCAGGAGCGACCTCTTCAGCCGCTTTTGTTTGAGCGATCACGTCGTGATGGGTGCAGGAGTGCATCTTGAATATCCGGTAGCCATCGTTAACAGCCCGGGTGATCTCCTTGCTGAATTCCTCGGGAGATGCCGGCCTTGTCCAGGCGGCCACCGACGCCACATCCCGAACCTTGGGTCCCATAAGCCGATAGGCTGGCACTTCGAGATACTTCCCCATCACATCGTAGAGTGCCGCTGCGAGTCCACCATCAAGATCATTGTTCAGAAAATTGAACGGGTTTTCTCCGATCAAATGCTCAACGGTCGAGGGGGCCGGTGCCTTGCCCGGGCGAATTCGCGTATCGCCATAGCCTGTAATGCCCTTGTCAGTCTCTACCTTATAAACGATTCTGTGATCGATGCCGTTCAGCCGGACCTTCTGTGTTTCGTAGCGCTTCGCCAATTTCGGAAAAATGGAGATGATTTCGACATTCGTGATCTTCATTCCTGCCTCCCTCTCGCAACAACCGTTGCGCCTGCAGTTTTCGAAACCACTTTTTCGTTTGAATTGCTGGGGTTCCCTCCCAACAGACGACACATCCGACGTAAAAATGCCAGGACATTTCTGGCCCCATCGAATAAAAACCTGTTTTCAGGTCTGCCCAACCGGTATGGGAAAGTTTCTAACAACAAATTACACTGAGCACACACATTCCACAAGTGGGAGAAGACCTGCACGCGAGAGTCTACGACCTACGAAAAAAGGCCCGACGGTCTGTAACCATCGGGCCTTTCCTGATGTAACCTGAATTCCGGTTAAATTCTACCCCTTGAATGCGGGCAGTTTCAATTCCTTTGCATTCACGATACTGGGAGCCGCCTTGGGAGGCTTGGACCCCAGGAAAGGGATCACGTCATTCTGATCTACCCACGCCGGGCGCCCTGTGAGCACACCCGCAACATTGCTTGCAGCCAAAATGGCCATGCCTTCTCGTGTCCAGTCCGTCGCAGAGGCGATAT
This sequence comes from Latescibacteria bacterium UBA2968, assembly GCA_963694355.1. Taxonomy (GTDB): domain Bacteria; phylum Latescibacterota; class UBA2968; order UBA2968. The sequence continues at coordinate 6,530 of CAVOEZ010000194.1, forward strand.
GTGGAACCATCACCACATTATTGCACTTGTTGAGCCCGGGTTTCATCTTCGGCTCGTCCTCGAAAACATCCAGCCCAACCTTGAAGGTCGGGTTCTTCTTGCAGTGTACCACCAGTGCCGCTTCGTCGATGACCGGCCCCCTGCTTGCATTCACCAGAATCGCATTGCGCTTCATCATCTTTAAACGTTTCGCATTCATCAGATGGTGGGTCGTCGGGTCAAGAAGCGGATGGAGACTGACCACGTCTGCTTTCTTGAGCACCTCTTCGGCCGTCTTCGCCCGAACACACTTGACCGGATCTTCGCCCTGGGCCTTGAGGAATTTTCCATACTCCCGAAGGTATTTCTCCAACGCCTTGTTCTGATAAAGGTCATAGTAAATGAAGTCCATCTTGAAGCCTTCGACCATCATCTTCGCATATGCGGCGCCGATCCTGCCCGCACCGATCACACCCACAGTCTTCCGCTTCAATAATTCACCCAGGAACAACGTGGGGAGCCAACCTTCGTAATTGCCACCCCGCATAAACACATCCGCTTCGGCAACTCGCCGGGCTGCAGAAAAGGTAAGTGCTACGGCCATTTCGGCGGTGGTGTCCGTAAGAACGCCAGGTGTGTTTCCAACAGGTATTCCGTGTTTGGTGGCAGCATCAACATCCACGTTGTTATAGCCCACGGCATAGTTGCTATAGGCCCTTCCACCCGCTTTTTTCAATGCCGAGAAAAGCGGGTTGC